>JAVHRE010000345.1:949-12179 GCA_036171495.1 Bacteroidales bacterium | reverse complement strand
AGTAACGAAGCAATTTACTCAACATTCATAACAATAAACCTTAAATTATGTTTAAGAAATTAAGCAGATTGCTTCTTTCGCTCTTATAATTCGTGAAATATTTCAATATTTACAAAGCTCAATCGCAATGATGAAATGAGTTTATTGGCTTGCCTTCAACAAAAAACAATTATTGTTTTGTTATTTTCTTAATATAAACACTATTCCCAATTGAAACTTTTAAAAAATATATCCCGTTATTTAATTTTGAAGTTTGAAAAGTTAATTTAAAATCACTATTTACATATTGTTTTTCAGGATAACTTATTATAAGTTTTCCCATGTTATCGAAAATTTCTGCACTTATATTTTCGGATTGGGAAAGTTTACAGGAAACATTAAGTTGCTTATTAAATGGGTTGGGAAAAACAGAAACCTGAACAATATCGGTATTGTTTAAAGGTACATTAATCCAACCAGTTGTATCTGCATAAATTCCAAAACCATATTGTTTTGAAATAGAAGTAGTATCAACAATAAAATTCACATTTGCAAAAACTGTATCATTGGGATTAACAATAATATGATGATTTGTTATCTGAGGTAATCCCGGAATATCAACAAACAGTTTATAATTTCCGTTAGCAATGTTATTAATCGAATAATATCCGCTCTGATTTGTAAATTCGAAACGAGCTAAATCTTGATTAGATAGGTATCTTAAATATACCGTAGCATTTCGAACCGGATTTAACGAACCATCATATCTTACCAAGCCGTAAATTCTGCATTGTCCGCCGGTAGCAGGAGTGTAAGTTGCCAAAGGAACATTCACATTTATTGTATCGCAATTTCCAGATGTTGTAAGAATTGTGGCATCTTGCCAGTTGTAAGAACTATTGTAATAAGTGTTAGCAAGAGTTGTATTAAGTTGTGGATTTATTGCAGAAATTTTTAAATAATAGTTCTGATTAGGCTCAGCCCAAAATGAAAAGTTTCCGTTCGAAGAAAGATTGTCATAATTAGTTGGAGAATTATAATAACTAACAGCAGGAAATATTTCAGCTTTAAAATTAGAAAAGTCGGTAACCAATGAAGATTGTGCAATACCTGTAAAAACATTTGTTTTAAAATTTACCCTTACAACATTTGAAGTATCACGGCATTGACCATTAACAGTTATCCAGTAAAAATTATGATAACCATAATTATCTATAAGATTGTCAATAGTAGCTGTTGGATTTGGAGTGTTTGAATATGGTGTAAACATAGTATTATGAATGGTATCTATCCAAAATCCATAACCATAAGCAGGTTGCTGTGCATTAAGAAAAGTATAAACCTGACCGCAAACCACTGAATCAGCAGGATTAACTAATGCAATGGCAGGTGAGGCATATCCAAAATAAACATTTACAGTATCATGCCCATAACATACTCCATTAAACTCTGACCAATACATTGTTACAGTACCATTTTCAGAGCCCCACCTAATCCATGCACAAGCAGAATCTTTATATGAAGGATTATAATGAGGAAAAGAATCAACAGGAGCATCATAATATGCAACACCACCTTGTGGGCAACTCCATTGTCCTCCGGGGAATGATGGTGTTGCACAAATATGAGCAAATTTACCGCAAACAGAAAAATCGAGACCAGCATCGGGCATTGGAACAACTTTAAAATTTATAGTAATTGTATCACGGTCAAAACAAGTTGTATTTCCGTAATTTATTTCTTTCCATATAAATTTATAAATTCCAAATTGAGTAACAGTTACAAGTGATACGGGGTCAGTGTATGGAACAAAATTTGCCGTTCCGACATTCCCTGTGTTAGGACTCCAAACGCCAGAATGATTTATTATACTCCAATTTCCAGTTAAGTCGTATGATTTTCCACAAATCGAAGTATCTAATCCTGCATTAGCAATAGGTATTTCATAAAAAGTAATACTTAAACTATCAATTGATGAGCAACCATTTCCACCTTGTCCATGCCAGTAAAACCAAACTTCATGTTGGCTGTTAATCCAAAAACCAGAACCCAGATAAGACGCATCAACTGTAGGGTTCCATGGAATAGGGTCAGAGCCTATATAATTAATATTTATTCCGGGAACACTTGAAGTCCACCAGCCATTAATTATTCCGCTTCCAATTGTATCGGCGTATAATTGTGTTATTGTACCACAAACAGCTTGTGAAACACCAGCTTCAGTATGTGGCGTGTGTAAAAATGTAATAATTACATAGTCCGAAGAATCGCAACTCCCACTACTTTCGGTCAATTTAAACGTATATGTTCCAATTATTGACACTCCAACAATAGAATTGTATAAGTTTGGATTTGTAAACGTAACGCTACCCGGTCCTGAAACAAAAGACCATACATCTGTATTCCCCAGTATGGGAACAGAGCCTTGTAAATTATAAATTTGCCCACAAACAATATCATCAGGTCCTGCGTTTGGAATTGGAGTTATACAACAATTCGATTTAAATGGAACTACTTGAATAGTTTGTGTATTTATCGTGCTAACGCAACCATTTAAAGAAGTTACTTGTAAAGAAATATTGTAATTTCCAGCAATATTCCATGATACAAAATAAGGGCCTGATGTTGTTCCAGATAGAATAGTTGCTCCGTCAAAATTCCAGTTATAAATTGCATTTACATCTCCATTTCCTGTATATGTTACCGGAGTGGGTGTGTTTATGCAAGTGGGACTTGCGGCATTAAATGTTGAAGTAGGAATTGGAGAAAAATTAACAACAACTGTATCACTTGATGTACATGGAATACTTGTGTTTGTTTCTGTTAATATAAAGTGTAAAATAACATAGGAACTTGGAATAATAACTGATGTTACTGGTTGTGTGGAGTCAGAAAAAACGGTGCCCGGAAAGTCCGATGTCCAAAGGGCTGTAGAGCCCGGTTGTGAGAGTGTTCCATTTAAAACAAAAGTGTTTCCACAAATAGTAGTATCGTTTCCTGCATTTGGTGTACATTGTGCAATAAGATTGTTATAAAATAATGCGAAAACAATTAAAAAAACAAATAAGGTTTTCATAGCTGTAATTTTTAAATATAACTATAAGACAATTGTAAAATAAATTTCGTTGCCTGAACTTTTTCTTTTATTAAAACAAAGTTATAACAATACGTTTGTTTGAAAATTCAAAATTTGACATATTGTTGGTTCGTGAGACACGAACCAAGGAATGAGGAGTTTATTTTTTTCTTTTATATGTTACAAAGGAAAAATCAAATTTATTTTCTTCGCTATGATGTTTTTCGGTTTCGGTTATTTGCCATTTTTTTTCTGAAATTGCAGAAAAAAACACATCGGCTTCAAAATCTTTATGAACCCATGTTATGTATAATGTTTCGGCAAATTGCAAAAACTGTTTATAAACCGAACCGCCACCAATAACAAAGCACTCATCTTTGTTTTTACAAAGTTCAAGAATTTGTGGTATTGAGTAAACCATAGTACAACCGGGAATCGTTTCACCTGCAACATCTGTCAACACAATGTTTTCTCTTCCGGGTAAAGGTTTAATTGGCAACGATTCATAAGTTTTTTTTCCCATAATTACCGGATGTCCCGAAGTAATTTTTTTAAAATGTTTTAAATCTTCAGAAATATGCCAGAGCAACTGATTGTTTTTCCCAATAGCATAATTTGATGCAATTGCCACTATTATTGATAAGTTTTTCATTTTTCACTAAAAATTACAAGTAATTCGCGTACTTCTATAATTGTAAAAACAAAGTAACAAATAAGAAAGCTAATGGCATTGTTTATTGCAAATTCTTTAAATGAAATAATCACTGAAATTAAAATCGCAATATTTATAAAGAGCTTGAAACCTGTAAATAACATGTATTTTGAAATAAATACTGCATCGCGTTTTTGCGATACTTTAATAAGCAAATAGTGAAAAACAAAAAAAATTATGAAAAAATATAATGGAATAAACATTATTAAAAAGCTAAATTTTGGGAAAAAACTAAAATAAATCCCAGCCGAAGTAATTTCGAGCAACAAAGTAATTATTAAAGCTTTATACAAAAATGACTTAATTGCTTTTATCATTTATTAAACCGAATAACATCTTTAATTGCAAAATATACTGCTAATGCCACAGAAATAATTGATAATGATAAAGTAAAATACGGAAACTTATTATCCACCCATTTGTCAAGTTCTAATCCACCTAAACTTCCAACTGTAATAATAACAGCCATTTGAATAGCTAATGACGAATATCTGGCATAACTATTTAACTGTTTCTTTTTCTTCAATAAGTTGGGGTTTTCCGATTCCATGTTGTGTTTGGTTTCCAGCCATATTACAGGTTCCTGTAAACAAGGCGTTTGGCTCAATTGCTAATTTATTTGTTATTATATCTCCGGCAAATTTTGAAGATGATTTTAAAGATAAAAGCTCCGATGCTTTAATTTTTCCTTCAACTTTTCCCGAAACATCTGCATTCTTGCAAGTAATTTCACCACTAAAAACACCGGTTGTTCCAATAACAACCCTGCCCTTTGTTACTAAAGTGCCTTTTAAATTTCCATCAATTCTGATATCGCCATCGCCTTGAATATCACCAACTATTGACGTGCCATTTCCAATAATGTTTATTGAATTTACCTGCACTTCGGTTTCGTTATTTCTTGCCATAATTGTTTATTTTTCAAATTTAATTAACAAAAATAATAATTAGTATTCATAAAACAATTTTTTGTGCTGTAATTATTTTAATTTTATGTTTTTTTAGTAAATAATATGGAGCTACTTTTTCCCGACAAATGGATTGATTATGAGTTAATTGACACAGGTAATTTTGAAAAACTTGAACGTTTTGGACAATATTTTTTAATTAGACCTGAACCTCAAGCCGTTTGGGATAAAACGTTAACAAATGCAGAATGGGAAAACAAGGCTCATGTAAAATTTATTCCTCAATCGAGCAATTCGGGAATGTGGAAAAAACTTAAAAACATGCCCGACCAATGGGACATAAATTATCTACTTGACAACAAAAATTTAACTTTCCGACTTGGACTAACATCATTTAAACACGTAGGAATATTTCCCGAACAGGCTGTAAATTGGGAGTTTATATACCAAAGTATTAAAAGTTTTTCTTCATCACAAATTAAAGTTCTTAATTTATTTGCTTATACCGGTGCAGCATCAATAGCTGCAAGTGCTGCAGGTGCAATTACCACACATTTAGATAGCGTAAAACAGGTTGTTAACTGGGCAAAAGATAATGCAATAAGTTCTAAAATTGAAAACATTAAGTTTATTGTTGATGATGCTGTTAAATTTGTAAAACGCGAAATCAGACGCGGCAACAAATATCAAGGAATAATTTTAGATCCTCCTGCATTCGGACACGGTCCTGAAAGCGAAAATTGGAAACTCGAAAGAGATATTAATAACTTATTAAAAGATGTTTTGCAATTGCTTGATGAAAACGAACATTTTATAATTTTAAACACTTATTCACTTGGCTTTTCATCGCTTATAGTCGAAAATCTTGCTAAGGGCATTTTTACAAACAGTAAAAATATTACTACCGGAGAAATTTATTTACCCGACAAATACAATAAAAAACTACCGCTCGGAGTATTTGTACAAATTATTAAATACAAATAGTTTTTGTTCGAATAGTATTATTAAAATATCCAGCTTGGATATTTGTAAAATGAAATTTAAATAACCTTACTTTGTTTTTTTAAATATAGTTTAATTTTTATTATAGTTAAAAAAAAGATGTAATTTTATATTTTCATTTTTGATACTTATGTACACTGAAGAGCAAATAAAAGAACTTATACATTGTCCTAAAACAATTGTTGATGTTCCTAAGAAAATTAATGAAGTTAGAGCAAGTTTTTTAAAGAAAACTTTTACTTTAAGTTCTATCGATGGAAATTTTAATTTTAGCGGTTTTACTACTCAAAATTTAACTTTTCCTGAAAACTTTTCTATCGGTTTGTCATATAACCCAAAAGATGAAAAAGGAACAATACCATTGTTGAGATGCAATGGTCCTCATGGTGGAATAAAACATACCCCTCATCATGCTGTATGTCATATTCATACTTCTACTGCTGAAAGGATAAACAATGGGCAAAAGCCAGAAGGGAAAATTGAATTAACAGAAGATTATTCTACTATGGAAACAGCGATTCCTTTTTTTCTAAAAAAGATAGGTTTAATAACAAAGGATATAAAAAAATATTTCCCTACGCCAAGTATAGACAACAAATTGAATCTGTAATACCAATGAAAGTTGTAAAATGATTGAAATATTAGAACATATTACAAAAGACTTCAACAAACAAGTTTCTGTTGTTCAAAAGAGACCTAATGTTTATCAGCTTTATCTTCCTATTTTTCACGAAGACGGAGACATGATTGATGTTTTTATTATTCCAAAAGGAAAAAATAAATATCAATTGTGTGATTATGGATTAACCATACAAAGATTAGCTTACTCTTATGATATCGATACTGAAAACAAAGAATCTATTTTACAAAAAATGTTAAATGAAAATGGATTAAATGAAACAGACGGGAATATTTCCCTTGATACTACACTTGAGACAGTTTTTACAGATATAATGCACATAACACAAGCGTATGCAAAAATTGGAAGTATGAGGTATTTTAAAAGGGAAGTGATTGAAAGTCTATTTTACGAAATGTTAGATGATTTTATAAAAAGTGAACTTCTTGAATTTAACCCTAAAGAAAAAATCCTACCAATACCAAATAGAGACGATTTGGAAGTTGATTATCAATTTTCTCCAAACGGTCATCCAGTATATTTATTTGGAGTAAAAGACGTAAATAAAGCTAGACTTACAACCATTAGTTGTTTAGAGTTTCAAAAAGCTAACATAAATTTCAGAGGTTGGGTTGTAAATGAAGATTTTGAAAAATTACCCAGAAAAGATAGGTCAAGACTCACAAACACTTGTGATAAACAATTTACATCATTTGACGACTTTAAATCATCAGTAAAAGATTTTTTGATTAGGGAAAAAAAACTATAATTTCATTTCTTCTTCATCAACTCCTCAATTTCTTCAATTTCAATAGGTATATGCTCCATTAAATCAATTGGTTCATCGCCAATCAATATATCATTTTCGAGGCGAATGCCAAACCCTTCCTCTGTAATATAAATTCCGGGTTCGCAGCTTAAAACCATTCCGCTTTCAAATTTCACATCGCGGTTACCACAATCGTGAACATCTAAACCAATAAAATGTGAAGTTCCGTGCATATAATATTTTTTGTATAACAGATTTTCTTTATCTTGTTTTTTTATGTCGCTTAATTTTAAAAGGTTTAGTTTAACAAGTTCTTCCTCCATCATTAAGCCAACGGTTTCATTTAATTTGTTAATGGTATTTCCTATCACAAAAAGTTTTTTGGCTTGTTTCATTATTTTTAATACTGATTTATAAACTTCAGCTTGGCGTTTTGTGAACTTACCGGAAACGGGAACTGTTCTGGACAAATCGGAAGCATAACCATTTTTTTCGGCTCCAAAATCAAGTAACAACAAATCGCCATTAATTAATTCGCAATTGTTTGTGTTGTAGTGAAGTGTAGTTGAATTTATTCCGCTTGCAACAATTGGCAAATAGGCATGCGGGCATTTCTCGTTTTTGGTAAAACTTCTGGTGATTTCTGCTTCTATATCGTATTCATAAATTCCCGGCTTTATTTTTGGAAATATTTCGTAAAAAGTTTTAGTCGTAACATTTATTGCTTCCTTAATAATTTCTATTTCGGTTTTTTCTTTAACCATTCTAATTTGATTTATTAATGGAACAAGCTTTTCGAATTGTTTTGTTGGATAGCTGTTTTTTAAATTATTGGCAATGTTATATGATAAGGTATAAGGTGCATCTTCTATTGTCCATTCGTCGCCCATTTCGAGATAAATATTAGTCGCATTTTTAATTACGCTTAATAAAACGGCGGCTAATTCACTATTCCACATCACATTATTTATTCCCGAAATTAAAGTTCCTTCATTTTTAGAGTGTTTATGACCTTCCCAAGTATGAGTTCTTTCATCTGTATAACGAATAAATAAAATCTCGCATTGCTCATTATTTGGATTATCGGGATAAAGTAAAAGCGTTGTTTCTTCCTGAAAAATTCCTGTTAAATAAATCATATTTGAACTTTGTCTATATTCGCCATATAAACTTCTGGTACGAAGAGGTTGTCTTGCAGAACAAATTATTGCAACCGAATCAGGTTTCATTAATTTTATGAGTTTTGCTCTGTTTTTTTGGTAAAGTTCTTTCGTTAATTTATTCATAATTCTAATTTAGATTGTTTATAAATTACTAAAAAAAATAAAGTTTGAAAATAATCAATTTAATTACTTATTACATTTGCAAATTAAAATTGTGTTTAACAACAAGAAATTCTAATAAAACAATAAAATATGAGTGGCTTTTTATCTTCATCAATTGGCAAAAAGGTTATAATGAGCGTAACCGGTTTATTTTTAATTATTTTTTTATGCTTGCACTTATTTATTAATCTTCTTACATTAGTAGATGCCGATGGTAGCATCTTTAATACTGTTGCGAATTTTATGGGTACTAACAAAATAATGTTTGTTATGCAATGGGTACTTGCTGCCGGTTTTATTTTTCATATACTATACTCATTGATTTTAACTCTTAAAAATCAAAATGCTCGTCCGGTAAAATATGAAGTAAGCACAAAGAGTGACGTTACATGGTCGTCGCAAAATATGTTTATTTTGGGATTAGGAATTCTTGCATTTCTTGTGCTTCATATTATAAATTATTTTTATAAATTAAAATTTACCGATTTAATTGAAAGTGGTCAAATGACCGAATATGAGCTTGTTACAAGCATATTTAATGCTCAATATTGGTATTATCCGGTAATTTACGTTATTGCATTTATTTTATTAGGATTACATTTAAACCACTCTTTTCAATCATCGTTTCAAACCTTGGGCTTAAATAACTCAAACTGGTTACCACGTTTAAAATTTATTGGAACTCTTTATGCAATTGTAATTGCAGTAGGATTTTCGATAATTCCTGTTTATTTCTTAATGAAAGCATTATTATAAAAAAATAAAAATTCCTTTAAATATTATGGGAACATTAAATTCAAGAATACCAGACGGACCATTAAGTCAACAATGGACAAAGTTTAAATCAACTTGCCATTTAGTAAACCCTTCCAACAAACGAAAACTTGATGTTATTGTAGTTGGAACAGGTTTAGCCGGAGCATCGGCAGCAGCAACATTAGGCGAACTAGGTTATAATGTAAAAATATTTTGCTATCAGGATAGTCCAAGGCGTGCTCATAGTATTGCAGCACAAGGCGGTATAAACGCAGCAAAAAATTATCAGAATGATGGCGATAGCGTTTATCGTTTATTTTACGATACTGTTAAAGGTGGCGATTATCGTTCCCGCGAATCTAACGTTTATCGTTTAGCCGAAGTAAGCAATGCTATTATTGACCACTGCGTTGCTCAAGGTGTTCCTTTTGCACGTGATTACGGTGGCAGTTTAGAAAATCGTACTTTTGGTGGTGCTCAGGTTTCGCGTACATTTTATGCACGTGGTCAAACTGGTCAACAACTTCTATTAGGTGCATATCAATCTTTAAACCGACAAATTAAAAAAGGTACGGTAACAATGTTTAACCGTCGCGAAATGCTTAATTTGGTTGTGGTTGACGGCAAGGCAAGAGGTATTATTGCACGCAATTTAGTTACAGGCGAATTAGAACGCCATTTTGGTCATACTGTTGTATTGGCAACAGGAGGTTATGGAAACACTTGGTTCTTATCAACAAATGCAATGGGTTCTAACGTTTCAGCAGCGTGGCAAGTTTATAAAAAAGGTGCATGTTTTGCAAATCCTTGTTTTACACAAATTCACCCAACATGTATTCCAGTTCATGGCGACTATCAATCAAAATTAACTTTGATGAGCGAAAGCTTAAGAAATGATGGAAGAATTTGGGTTCCAAAAAATTTAGAAGACGCTAAAAAATTACAAAAAGGCGAAATAAAAGCAAACGATATATCTGAAGAAAACAGAGATTATTATCTCGAACGCCGTTATCCTGCTTTTGGTAATCTTGTTCCCCGCGATGTAGCATCGAGAGCTGCTAAAGAACGTTGCGATGCAGGATTTGGAGTAAATAGTACAGGGCTTGCTGTATTCCTCGATTTTGCCGATTCAATAAAACGGCTTGGTAAATCTGTTATTGAAGCTCGTTATGGTAATCTATTCCAGATGTATCAAAAAATTACAAACCAAGATGGTTACACAACTCCAATGATGATATTTCCTGCTGTTCATTATGCAATGGGTGGATTATGGGTTGATTATCATTTAATGACAAGCATTCACGGATTATTTGCATTGGGTGAATGTAATTTTAGCGACCACGGAGCAAACCGTTTAGGTGCTTCGGCATTAATGCAGGGATTAGCAGACGGCTATTTCGTAATACCTTACACCATTGGTGAATATTTATCAAATGAAATTGGAACAAAAAGAATTGCAACCGACACAAAAGAATTTGCAGAAGCCGAGAAAGAAGTCACATCAAGAATAGAAAAATTATTTGCTGTAAAAGGTAATGAACCTGTTGATTTTTTTCACAAAAAACTTGGAAAAGTAATGTGGGATTATGTTGGAATGAGTCGTAACGAAGAAGGTTTAAAAAAAGCATTAGAATTGATTCCTCAAATTCGCGAAGAGTTCTGGAAGAATGTAAAAATTCCCGGAACCCAAGGCGAATTTAATCCTGAACTTGAAAAAGCTGGCAGAGTTGCCGATTTTCTTGAGTATGGAGAATTAATTGCACGTGATGCTTTACACCGCCGTGAATCTTGCGGTGGACATTTCCGCGAAGAAATGCAAACCGAAGAGGGCGAAGCTAAACGCGATGACCAAAACTTTGCTTATGTAGGTGCATGGGAATATAAAGGCGATAATGCAGAACCCGAATTGCATAAAGAACCTCTCGAATTTAAAGACATTAAATTAGTTCAACGTAATTATAAGTGAGAAGTTAGAGGTGAGAAGTTAGAAGTTAGAATGTAGAATATAGAACTTTTTTGAACAATGAACATAGAACTTTTTTGAACAATGAACATAGAACTTTTTTGAACAATGAACATAGAAC
>JAVHRE010000345.1:0-849 GCA_036171495.1 Bacteroidales bacterium | reverse complement strand
TTTTTGAACATTAAACATTTTTTTTATGAATTTAACTTTAAAAATATGGCGACAAGCCTCAGCAAAAGCAACTGGCAAGTTCGAAACATATAAAGTAACTGATATTTCGACAGAAAGCTCTTTTTTAGAGATGCTCGATGTTCTTAACGATAAGCTTATTAGAGAAAACATTGACCCTGTAGCTTACGACCACGATTGTCGCGAAGGTATTTGTGGAATGTGCAGTTTGTACATTAACGGTCGTCCACATGGACCTGATGAAGACATAACAACGTGCCAGTTACACATGCGTAAATTTAAAGATGGCGACACCATTACTATTGAACCATGGCGTGCAGGCTCATTTCCGGTAATTAAAGATTTAGCAGTTGATAGAAATGCTTTCGATAAAATTTTACAGGAAGGTGGGTTTATATCTGTAAATACTGGTTCGGCTCCCGACGCAAATGCTATCCTTATTCCAACCCAAAAAGCAGAACTATCAATGGATGCTGCAGCTTGTATTGGCTGTGGAGCTTGTGTAGCAGCTTGTAAAAACTCTTCTGCAATGTTGTTTGTTTCGGCTAAAGTGGCTAATTTAGGATTATTACCTCAAGGACGTGCCGAAGCTGCAACCCGCGTAAGAGCTATGATTGCAAAAATGGACGAATTAGGATTCGGCTCTTGTACAAACACTGGCGCTTGCGAAGCCGAATGTCCAAAAAATATTTCAATTTCAAATATTGCATATATGAACCGCGAGTTTTTATGTGCAAATATTAAAGAGTAATACCGATACGGTATCTATAATCCCGCCGCCTAAGCGGGATAACAGCTACTCTATCGGCATTGTTTACTACCGAACTTGTT
>JAVHRE010000344.1:0-2398 GCA_036171495.1 Bacteroidales bacterium | reverse complement strand
AACTTGTCCTATTTGCAATAAAAGCGATTTTATAAGTATTTATTCACTTGCTTATAAAAGCGAAGAAATGCTAACGTTTTTAAAAGAATTTTATGGTAAACAAGGAGGTATTAAAGATTTTTCGGTTTTTACCGATGTTAATTACGAATTAATGCAATGTAGTTATTGTGATTTGATATTTCAAAAGTTTGTTCCTAATGATAACTTGATGTTTCTTTTGTATGAAGAATTTATTAATCCCGAAATTAAAAAATTGGAACTTACTACAGGAGAAAGATATCAACTTGAATATTTTCAAAGAATTTCTGCGGAAATAGAATATTTATTAAAGATGATTAAGCAACCTCCGGTTAAAATAAAATTTTTAGATTATGGAATGGGCTGGGGTTTATTATGCAATATGGCAAAAGCATTTGGCTGCGATACTTATGGAACAGAACTTTCACCCAGTAGAATTGAATATGCAAAAGCAAATGGAATAAAGATAATTAAAGACAACGACTTGAAAGACATGAAATTTGATATTATTAATTTATCTGATGTACTTGAACATTTAACCAATCCAATGCAAACGATAAAAGATTTAATAAACTGTTTAAATCCAAATGGTGTTTTAAGAATATCGGTACCTTCCGAAAGAAAAATAAAAGAAAATATTAAAAATAAAGAAAATATTTCACTCTATAGCCGTGAATTAAATTGTGTTTCCCCTCTCGAGCACATAAATTGTTTTTCGCCAACTACATTATTATATTTAGCAAAAGTTAATAATTTAAAAATTGTCGGATTTTTAGATTTTGCTCATCATATCAATATTGAGCACACAATAAATCAAAAAATCAAATATTTGATTAAAAAGTATTTTTTATATTGGCATTATTCTAAAATTTCTACAAATATTGCGCTTCAAAAAATATAGTTAATTTACCGTATGACTTTTTTAGAAAAACCCCTTATTACAGTTTTAATGCCCTGCTATAATGCTATGCCATATTTGCCTGAAGCATTAGAGTCTATTATTAATCAAACTTATACAAATCTTGAAATACTTTGCATAAACGATGGCTCTACCGACGAAACAGGCGATGTATTAGAAAAATATGCCCTACAAGATAATCGTATTATTGTTGTTCATAACAAAGAGAATATAAAGTTAATTAGAACTTTAAACAAAGGTATTGAGCTTGCAAATGGCGAATATATTGCAAGAATGGATGCAGATGATATAGCTACACTAAACCGAATAGAAGTTGAGTTAAATTATATGCTGTTAAATCCAACAGTTGATATTGTTTCATGTGGTTCGTGGATAATTTCAGGAAGCGGAAAAATAATTTCAAAAAAGATTCCTCGTAAAAGTTCAGCCGTTGCTTGTTTTTTTGCTTCTTTCTTTTATGTCCCAATTGGTCATCCCGAATTACTTATTAAAACATCTGTTTTAAAAAATAATCATTATTTAAATGAACCACATGTTTTACATACCGAAGATTATGAGTTATGGTCTCGGTTATTACTTAAAGGATATAACTTACAAAACATTAGTGATTTGTTACATTATTTTAGAATTAATTCTCAAAGCGTAAGCCGGAAATTTACCGAAATTCAGGACAATAATTTTATAGAGTGTGTAAGGCAACATTATATTAAATACACTAACATTAATCATTCTGTAGAAATTGTTAGAGTGTTAGCAAACAGAATAGACAAAAACACTACTTTCTTTAATTTCAAGAAAGGATTAAAAGAGATGCAACATTTTAAAATATTTTTTATTAAAAAAGAAAATGTAATTGACAAAATGATATTGAAAGAAATACAAGTGGTATTTTACACGCATTTATTTGATATTTGTTTTCAGGTAATAAAAAAATGTTCTTTTTTAAATAAACTATACTCTGTGTGGATTTTGTTAATTAATATACATGGTATTTTTTATAAAGGTGTTATAACTTATTTAAAAAATAAAATCATCTGATTATTTGTTATATGATATCTAAAATTAACATAGTAAATCGCACCTATCCATATTAAGACAGACACTTTTTTTGTATCCGTTTACCATAGGCTATTTCCTTTGTATCACGGATGGGTTTATAATTTAACATACATTTTCCGTCTTTTACAATGTTTTCAATGAGTTTTTCAAATGAATTTTTCTGTAAATAACGATTATTATACTTGTAAGGAAATTCCGCTAAATAGAACGGAAGATATTTCTTGCTGATACTCCGATAACTACCCTTGATTTCGTTCTTGATTATTGACCAAAAACCCTCAATTGTGTTTTACGCTATACCTCTATGCCTTTATACCCTTTTTCCTTATAAAAAAATGTGGCGTTTTATCCAGGAGTGGTCGGAAGATTTTTCTTCCGACCATTTTTGTTTTTATTAACATT
>JAVHRE010000343.1:0-2412 GCA_036171495.1 Bacteroidales bacterium | reverse complement strand
TAAACTGCTCAATGAAAAATGCCAAATTTTGTTGTTTGCTTTTATTAATATTTATTATTCAAACATTATGCTTTCCTCAAACTGATTTAGATTATTTTATAAAATCGAAAGTTGAAGAAAGTTATAACAAAGTTGACTCTTCTATATTTCTTGCATCTAAAGCTATTTCGCTCAAACCTAAATCTATTTATTATATTCAAAGAGCCAATTTATATTTAAAAAACAACGACTATAATAAAGCTATAACCGACTTTACAAAAGCATCTGAAAACAACAATGCAAATTACCAAATTGCAAAATGTTATGCTTTTTTACAAAATTGGGAGCAAACAGCTCTTTGGCTTCGTAAATACTTATCAGGTAAAAATAAAATACCATCTAATGTAATTAAAACTGATACCTCATTTTTGAAATTTAAAAACAATCTGCTTTGGACAGAAATATGGAAAAACAATTGGTATTCCGATTACGAAAATTATATAGCAGACATTTACAATTTGAATGCAAAAGGTTTCAATTCTGATATTTACGATTTGATTGACAGTGCTTTAAAACATTATCCACAAAAAGATGAACTTTGGCTATGGCGTGCAAAAGCATTTGAATTAGGAAACAATCCAAAAGAGGCATTATTAAGTTTAGATAAAGCCATTAAATGTAACCCAAACAGAGCCGATATTCTTGCATTACGAGCAAACATTTTAGAAAAGAACGGGAAAAACAAAAAAGCTATAACTGACCTTTCAAATGCCTTAAATATAGAACCCTGGAATATGCAACTTTTAAAACAACTCGGAATAACAAAAATTGAAATTACCGATTTTAATGGAGCTATTGATGATTTGTTAAAATATCAATCATTTTATTATAATGATGCAAACTCGCTATATTTTGCCGGACATGCTGCTTATCTTAATAACGACTTACCTAAAGCAATTGAAATTTTTACTAAAGCATTAAATATTGATGGCTCAAATTCTGACTGTTATTTTGAACGTGGACGTTGTTATTTAGATAAAACCAATTACAATACAGCATTTTCCGATTTTTGTATGGCTATAGACCTTAATCCAAATAAAGGAGAATACTTTTATTATCGCGGATTAACATTTTTCGATTTAAAAAATAATATTGGTGCATGTAGCGATTGGGAAAAAGCAAAAAACTTAAATTATCTTCAAGCTGAACAATACATGCTTAGAATTTGCAGCGAAATAAAAAATTAACAAATTCTACACTTTTACGTATATAAACCTGAATTATTTAGCTAAGAAGATGAGATTGATAAAATTATTCTTAATATTCCTTCACATTATTAGCTATTCTATTCTATTGCATGCTCAAAACCCAATTCTTATAAATTTTAATGCTCCTGAAAGCATAAAAGCCGGAACAAAATTTATTGTTAGTATTGATGTAAACAAACAAAATATTACTGGTTTTGCAAAACTTGAACTCTATTTACCAGTCGGATTTACTAGTAAAGTAATCGAATCATCTGAAGCAACAACAATTTGCCAAGGACAATTATTGAAATTTATATGGATTGAATTGCCAGATAAGCAACAATTTACGTTAAACATTTCAATAGCTGTAGATTATAGAATTTCAGGTTATAAAGAAATTTTTGGAAACTTTTATTACATTTATCAAAAAGAACGTAAGAAAACCCCAGTAGGTATTGTACCTTTTAATGTTTTAAACACAAACATAAAAAAGAATAATGAAAATAACATTATAAATAATAACAACACAAATCCTACAGTTTTACCCGTCAAAAACATTGAGCAAAACATTATTTACAGAGTGCAAATAGCTGCCTATAAAAAACGTATAAATAAAACTATTTTACAAGAACTTTACAGCGATAATTCAACTATTTACGAAGAACTTATTGACGGACTTTACAAATATACAATTGGCAACTTTGCCACAAAAACTGATGCTAAAGTTTTTCGTTTATATTGTGGTGTAAGCGGTGCTTTTACAGTAACGTATGAAAACGGAAAAAGAACCGCCAACAAATAGCCAGAATAATAATTACGAATATTCAATTACGAATTACAAATTAATAATTACGAATAATACCAATTCTTAGGTCAAATTAGTCCAAAGGACAATTTGACCTTTAGAATAGCCTGCCCCGAACTTAGCGAAGCGTTCTCACGAATACCTTTAAAAATAAAATATAAATTATGAGTAATTCACTTCGGGAGTTAATGCCGAAATAGTAGCTGTTATAGGATCTCGCATAGGCGGGAGACTATTACAGATACAGCATCGATATAAAACCCCATAATTCGTAATCATTAATCGTTAATCTCTATTGTGGCAAAAATATCCCGCTTAGGCGCATCCGCGTCAAGCTAATATATGAAAAAACGATGTATTATATTAACAATAAAGGTAATG
>JAVHRE010000342.1:0-12314 GCA_036171495.1 Bacteroidales bacterium | reverse complement strand
AATAAAGCATCGGTACAACTACCAACAATTACAGCATATTTTCTATTTGTTAATTTTGCAAGTATTTTTTCTGCTTCTATTACAGGTTCTCCCTCAAGTACTTGTCCGGTTGAAAATACTTTATTTGTTATTTTTAGTATCTCATTTTTATGTTTTTTATAAAATTGGTGAACATTATAGAATTTAATTGTATCCATTGTTAAAAATATTTTTGGGGATATTTTAAATTTGAAATATGTTCTTTTACTTGTTCTATATATGTTTTAATGCCTTTGTCTAAAGAAAATTGAGGAGAATATTGTAATAGATGCTTAGCTTTTGAAATATCTAAAGCACCTCTGTTTGGTCTAAAAGGTTTGCAATTGCTTATTTTAATTTCTGTAGATGGAATATTTATTTTGATTAATTCGGCTAATTCCTTAATAGTATGTCCTTTGCCAAAACTTAAATTAAATGTTTGATTAAGAGCATTTGGGTTTTCAATTGTTGATGCAATTCCGTTAACGACATCATTAACAAAAGTAAAATCTAAAAGGTGCAATCCGCCATTATCTAATAAAATAGGACGATTAAGTAATGCGTTTGTAACAAATAATTCGGTAACCCTGAAATTGCAATCAAATTGACCGTATATTGCCGTAGGACGAATAATTGTGTAAGATATATTTTCCTTGAAATGATAAGTTTTAATTAAATTTTCGCAACAAAGTTTAAAGGAACCATAAATATCAATTGGATTACATGGAGTCTCTTCATTTGGGGGAATGATATTTCTGTTTTTATCTTTCGAAAAATGTCCGTAAACCATTGAAGATGAAATATAAATCAACTTTTCAATAGGACATTTTTTCACAATAATTTGTAATAAATTAAATGTGATGTCGAAAATATTTTCTTTTGCTTCATTGGGATAGAAATCTGCAATTCCGGCAACGGAAATTGAGGCAAGATGAATAATAATATCGGGTTTAATTTTAGTGATTAATTTAGTGAGTTGAGTAACATTCGATAAATCAACATTATAAATATTTATATTGTTATTTTTTAATAATTGTATTTTTAAATTGTTGTAATAGTTATGATTATACAAACCTTTTTTAAAAAAATACTTATTTGCATCAACAATTGATACTGAATAATTTGGATTTTGTGCAATATTAATTGCAAGGTGTGAGCCAACAAATCCTAATCCGCCGGTAATAAGTATGTTTTTCATTAATTATTTATTTCCCAAACATGAAATTAAGAGGGGTTCTAAAAATTAGATTTCTCAAGGCTTGCGACTAAACTAAAAGCGGAGTTTACTGCAACTTTTCGAAAGTTTGCTGGGCTTGTGGCTTGGTTAACTTTCGGAAAGTTTCTGATAACGCAGAGAAATCAATTTTTAGAAATCCCGTTAATATTATTTTTTTGATGAACTTATACTTACAATCATAAATACAAAACTAAAAATTTTATGTGAAAGTTTGGTTATTTTGAAAAAATACTAAGGAACAATAATATTTTCTTTTATTGCCTTTTCGTCTTTTTCAATTACTTTTTTGTATATTGTTTCGGCATCGGCATAATTTATTTTTTCGATTAATGTTGATAGCGAAACAAAATTTAAAATTTCGTTTAATGAGTTATAAATTTTAATTTGTAGTTGTTTGTAATCTATTTGTATGTTTTTTTGATTGACAAATGCTTCGGTTTTGTTTTTTATTAAAGAATAAATTTGAAGTTTAGCATTTTCAATTTCAATATTTGAAAGTTGGGGACGATTTTTTGCAAGTTCATACCAACCATGTACCTGATTAATAAAAGATTTCCATCGGTGATTGTTCACTATTGAAACTTTTGAATTTGTTAAAAACCTGAAAGCTTTATAATAATTATTAATTTCTAATAATTCGGTGCTTGACATACTCCAAATTGCCATATTCCATGGAGAAAAAACTGAATTAAAAAAAATAAATAAATTGTTTTTGTTGCAAAATTTAAGAATATGAGGCATCTCTTTCCAATTAATTCTCATAGGACAAACCGAAATACTCGTTGTTTGGTGTTTTAAATCAGCCAGTTGCTTAAACTTTACTAAATTTTGCATCGTTTTTTCAAAATTGGCTCCCTTGCGAATTGTTTCATAAGTGCTTTTATTAATAGAATCGAGAGAGATATTAAAATTAAAGCGACCTTTTGTTATTATATTTTCTATTCTGGAATTTAATATTGTACCATTTGTTTGAACTAAAAATTTACATTTAGGATTATTACTAATTACTTGTTCCCAAATAGAATAATATTCTTCAATAGCAAATGGTTCGCCTCCATAAAATCGCATGAGTTTGACTTTATTAATGTATCCTGCAATTTGTTCTGATATTGAAAATTTTTTATTTTCAGTCTTAACTTTATTAACAAATAAATTGTCATCGTTAAGGCTACACATCGGACATCTTAAATTACACTTATAACTTAACTCAAATTCGATTACGGATAAAAACTTTTTTTGAACAGGAAAATGTTCGTAAGTTGCAATTCCTGAATTAGATTTATTATTTTCTTCTAAATGTTTTTTGCATATTTTGCAACCAACAGGAAATTTTTTGTTTTCTATTGAATTTTTAAATTCTGTAATTTTTGAATTTTCCAATATTTCTTTTAATGGAGTTTCATAAATATTACCAAAAATATCGGTTCTGTTAAAACAACAAGGGGTTACACTTCCATCTCCACTTATATAAATACTGCTAAACGGAGCTTTACAAAGGTATTTTTTTGAGAATAAGTTTTTTAATAATTCGGCGATGGAATAAATTGACATTTTATAATTTCGGATTTAAGATTTTTGATGGTTCAACACTTCAATAAACTCAGTGCAACGCTTTGCTCACTATATGTTTCGGATTTATAAATTCATATTCATTAGTTTAATGTTCAAAAAAGTTCTATGTTATTTGTTATTAAGTTATTGATTATTAACTTCTAACTTAATAATTACTAACTCAATAATCTAAATTCAACTTCTAACTTTTTACTTCTAACTTCTAACTTTTTACTTCTAACTTCTAACTTTGTTCAATGTTCATTGTTAATCGTTAATCATTTTTTTTGTTCTGTTTTTTAAATCAAATATCATATTTGTATGCTGCTATATCTTTTAATTCTGTTGCTAAAATGAATGATGCTTTTTCTTTATTCTGTGATAATGAACGTTTAACAAACACTTCGGCAAATTTTTTATATTCAATATCACGTGCAGAATCATTTAACAACAAATATCCTATAACAATATTTCCTGCCATTTCGACCATTCTACGGGCATGAAAATCGGTAAATTCCAAATCGTTAATTGCAACAACTGCTGAAACACTTTTTTCGTATTCAGTTGTCATTTCAATTAATATTTTCTTAATATAATCAAGTTCATGTCCATGGTTATTTGCTTCATTTTCTTTAATCCAACTTAAATAAACGCCAGTTGTAACAGAACGAATTGCAGCAACAACCTGCAGTTGCGAAGTGCCTTCGTAAATTGAGGTAATTCTTGCATCGCGATATAGTCGTTCAATTTCAAAGTCTTTCATAAAGCCAGTTCCGCCATGAATTTGTAATGCATCATAAGCAATCTGATTGCAATATTCACTTGCTGTTAATTTAAGGAGTGGGGTAAAAGCGTCTGCGAATTTTTGGTATTTTTTTAATTCGTTACGTTCTTCGTTTTCTAATTTTTTTTGGTCAGATATTTTTGAATAAAGTTTGTAAAAATCAACTAAACGTGATGTTTCATATAAAAGAGAGCGAATTGCTTTTACTTTTGTTTCCATAACAGTAAGCATTTCGTAAATTGCAGGGAATTGAATAATTGCTTTTCCAAATTGAGTCCGTTCATTTGCATATTTTAATGCTTCACGATATGCTGCCTCGGATATTCCAACTGATTGTGCTCCAACTCCTAATCTTGCAGAATTCATTAATGACATTACATATTTTATTAGTCCGAGTTTACGGTCTCCTACTAATAGTGAAGGAGCATTTTTAAATACAAGTTCACATGTCGGAGAGCCTTTTATTCCTAATTTATTTTCAATTCTTCTAACTGTAACAGCTTTTTCAATTCTGTCATATACAAATAATGATAAACCACGACCATCAGTAGTTCCTTCTTCACTTCTTGCTAATACTAAAGAGATATCGGCATCGCCGTTAGTAATAAAACGTTTAACACCGTTCAAAAGCCATTTCTGAGTTTTTTCGTCGTAAGTAGCTTTTAACTGAACTGCTTGTAAATCGGAACCTGCATCTGGTTCAGTTAAGTCCATTGAGGCAGTTGCCCCTTTATTAAATCGAGGTAGAAATACATCTTTAATTTCTTTTGATGCAAATTCGTTTAATGTTTCGGCACAATCCTGTAATCCCCATATATTAGAGAATCCGCCATCGGCACGAGATACAATTTCGGCTGACATAACATAAGGTACAAATGGGAAATTTAATCCTCCATATTCTCTTGGTAAAGAAATACCAATAAGTCCTGCTTTTTTTACTGCTTCAAAGTTTTCTTGAGTGCCGCGGGCATAATGAACTTCATTATTAATTAATTGTGGACCTTCGTGGTCAACCGAATCAGCATTTGGGGCAATTATGTTTGCACAAATATCGCCAATGGTTTCGAGCACTTTATCGTAACTATCCATGGCATCTTCAAAATCGAGAGGAGCATAGTCGTATTTACATTTGTCGGCAAAATTGTGCTCTTTTAAAGCAACAATTTTTTTCATTAACGGGTGTGTAAGGTGAAATTTAAGGTCCTTATTATCGGAATAAAAATTTGCCATAATATTATTTACTTTGAATTTTGTTTGTAATATTTAATCATTTTGGGAATAACTTCGCTTATATCACCAATAATTGCATAATCAGCTATATTATTAATAGGTGCGTTTTTATCAGAATTAATTGAAATAATCAATGACGATTCGAACATTCCTGCACGATGTTGAATTTGCCCTGAAATTCCGCAAGCGATATATAGTTTTGGGCGAACTGTAACTCCTGTTTGTCCAATTTGACGTTCATGCTCTATATATCCTGCGTCAACTGCTGCTCGTGAACCGCCAACTTCGGCTCCAAGTATTTCAGCAAGCTCATATAAAAGTTTAAAATTTTCTTTAGAACCAACGCCGTATCCACCTGATACAATTATATTTGCATTTTTTATATTGACTTTTTTAGCTTCAATTTGACGTTCAATAATTCTTACAAGAAAATCTTCTTCTTTCAAGTAGTTTGTTACATCAATATTTTTAATTATTCCTTTATAATCTAATGCAAAAATTTCTTTTTTCATAACTCCCTCGCGAACTGTAGCCATTTGAGGGCGGGTTTCGGGATTTATAATTGTAGCCAAAATATTACCACCAAAAGCTGGGCGAATTTGATATAACAAATTTTCATATACTTTACCGGTGCGGTTTTCGGTGTGGTTTCCAATTACTAAACTTGTGCAATCGGCTGTTAATCCGCAACGCATAAATGAAGCAATTCTTGGAGCAAGGTCGCGACCAATTGTTGATGCACCAAAAATAACTATCTGTGGTTTTTCCTGCTCAAATAAACTTGTGATAATTGATGCAAAAGGTAGAGTTAAATATGGAAAAAGTCTTGGTTCGTCAGCAACGTGCAAAACATCAACACCATAAGGGAATATTTGTTTTTCAATGCCATTTAATTTACTTCCTAAAACAACTGCTTCGAGTTTACATTGCAATTCATTTGCAAGTGTTCTACCCTTTGTTAATAATTCAAGACTCACATCTGCAACAATGTTATTGTCTTCTATTTCGCAAAATACAAATATATTATTCACTTTATTATTTTTTATTAACCAATGGTGTGATTTTCAATTAATTCTTTCATCAAACTTTTCATTTCGTTATCGGAAGTAGAAAGAATTTTTGATTCTTTTGCTTTAAAAACTACATTTTCGATTTTTTTTACTTTTGTTGGAGAACCGCTTAATCCAAGCCATTCGTCTTTTGTATCTAAATCGGCAACACTCCATTCTTCTATTTTAAGATAAGGTCTGTCTTTTGTTAATTGAATATAATCCTCGGTAGTTTCCTGTAATTCGCTGACTGTTTTAGCGTGTTTATATTTCATTAATAGTTTTGCGTTTCTATTTCTGCAAGAAGATGCTGAACTATTAACAGTTATAAGTAATGGTAATTTGCCTGCAACAATTTCAATTCCACGTTCTAAACGCCGTTTGACAATTATTTCTTCATTTTCGAATGATAAAATTTCTTCGGCATAAGTAATTTGCGGAACTTTTATTTTTTCAGCTACTTGTGGTCCAACTTGTGCTGTGTCGCCGTCAATTGCTTGTCGTCCACAAATTACAATATCAAAAGGTTTTAGTTTTTTTACAGCAAGTGAAAGTGCATAAGATGTTGCTAAAGTATCGGAACCAGCAAATTTACGGTCAGTAATTAAATAACCATTATCGACTCCACGGTACATGGCTTCGCGAATAATTTCGGCAGCTCGTGGCGGACCCATTGTTAAAATTGTAATGGTTGTTCCTTCGTATTTTTCTTTTAATTTTAATGCTTGTTCAAGTGCGTTTAAATCTTCGGGATTAAAAATTGCAGGTAAGGCGGCACGGTTTACGGTTCCGTCGGCTTTCATAGCATCTTTACCAACATTGTGAGTGTCGGGAACTTGTTTTGCTAATACAACGATTTTCAATCCTCTCATGTATATGTTTATTATATTAATTTAGTTTTGAGCGTGCAAATATAAACTATATAAATTAATATTAAAGTTTCATTTTTTGAAGCCACCCAAAAAAAATCAAATAATATTTGTAATATTCACAAATATAGCTTATTACGATTCATAAAATTAAGTAGTTAATAAATTATATTTTTTATCACTACTAACCGACTAAAAACAATAATATTTCGCAACGAAGTTGCTTAAACAATGTTTTATAAATTACTTATTACAAAGCTCTTGCAACTACCATTCGATAAGCTCATAGCAGGCTGTTGCATAAATTATTGTAGCGTAGCTACTAAATCTTTGTAGAAAAAAACAGACAAGGGGGCATGCCCCCTTGTCAAACCCTATCGGGGCGATCCTGCATTTGCGAGATGGAATTATACGATTTCAGGGGATTTCATTCGTTTATGTGAATTTTTGTTGATTAGTAGTGATTTTTTACATTTGCAAAAAAATAAATTTATGTTTGATAAATTACTTGATTTAGCAATTAACGCTTCATTAATTGCCGGAAAATCTATTTTAGAGGTTTATAAAAATGAAAAAATTGATTCTGAATTAAAAGCTGATAGTTCGCCTTTAACTTTAGCTGATAAAAATTCGCACAACGAAATTGTGAAAATATTAGAAGGAACTAATATCCCAATATTAAGCGAAGAGGGTAAAAATATTCCTTTTGAAGAACGAAAAAAATGGAAAATGTTTTGGTTAATTGACCCTCTTGATGGCACTAAAGAGTTTATTAAAAAGAATGGTGATTTTACTGTAAATATTGCTTTAATAGAAAATAACGAACCTGTTTTAGGTGTAATTTATGTCCCGGTAACAAAAGAAATATATTTTGCAACAAAAGGTAAAGGTGCTTATAAAACAACATTAAAATCCGAAGATAGTTTTAATTATAATTCAGCCATTAAACTTCCAATTAATATTAAAAGAGATAGTTATGTTGTTGTGGCAAGTCGTTCGCATTTGAATGATGAAACTAAAGAATACATTTCCAACATTGAGCAAAATAAAGAAAAAGTTGAGTTGCTTTCGCGAGGTAGTTCATTAAAAATATGTATGGTTGCCGAGGGTAAAGCCGATATTTATCCAAGGTTTGGTCCAACTATGGAATGGGATATTGCAGCCGGGCATGCAATTGCAATTGAGTCGGGATGTTCATTTACTAAAGCAGATGAGCAAACTTCAATAAAATACAATAAAGAAAATTTATTGAACCCTTATTTTATTGTGAAAAGATAATTAAAACTTGAATTTTCAAATCTGACAAAAATGAATATATTGGTCTAACATTATGAGATTTAATAGACATCTTTCCAAAATAAATCCGATAGCTATCGGATTGTCACGACCAGTCATCCTGAGCTTGACGAAGGACAGCGTTACGGTTTGCATGGTTTTTAGAAATGCCATTAAATAAAAATTAAAAAAAATATTTAAAATAAATTTCATTTTAAAATAAATTTTATACCTTTGCAGTCCTTATAAAATAAATTTTTACATCATGTACGCTATAGTTGACATTGCAGGACAACAATTTAAGGTAGAAAAAGGCAAGAAATTGTACGTTAATCGCCTTGAAGCCGCTGAAGGCAGTTCTTTAGAATTTGAAAAAGTTCTTTTAATAGATAATGAAGGTAAAGTAAAAGTTGGTGCACCAACAGTAAAAGGAGCATCAGTTTCTGCTAAAGTTTTAAGTCATTTAAAAGGAGATACAGTTATTGTATTTAAAAAGAAAAACCGCAAAGGTTATCAAAAAATGAATGGTCATCGTCAATACCTTTCGCAGGTCGAAATTGAAAACATTAATTTAAAATAATTCGGATATGGCACATAAAAAAGGTGCGGGTAGTTCGCATAACGGTCGTGAATCGCACAGCAAACGGCTTGGAGTAAAAATTTACGGTGGTCAATTAGCAATTGCCGGAAATATAATAATTCGTCAAAGAGGAACCGTTCATTATCCCGGCGAAAATGTTGGAATGGGTAGAGACCATACGCTATTTGCTTTAACAGACGGAAGAGTTGTTTTTAAAAGAAAGAAAAACGACAAATCTTACGTTTCTGTAGAATCAGTTGAAGCAGTTTCAGCAGAATAATTTTTTTTAATTCATATTTTCTCCCGATTTTTGCTTGTCAAAAGTCGGGAGTTTTTTTAAAATATTAGCTATGTTAACACTTAAACTTATTCAGGAAAATACAGAGTTTGTAATTGAACGTTTAGCCGTTAAAAATATTGATGCCCGTAAAACAATCGAAAAAATAATAGAACTCGACAATAAAAGAAAATATGTTCAAAACCAGTCAGATAACAAACTTGCCCAACTCAATAAAGTTTCACAGGAAATAGGTGGATTAATAAAATCGGGGCAAAAAGAGCAAGCCGAAAAAGCAAAACAAGTTACTGTAAATTTAAAAGAAGAAATAAAACAATTTACACAACAGTTATCTGATGCCGAAAAAGAACTTCAGGATGTATTAATTGTTTTGCCAAATTTACCTCATTCTTCGGTGCCAAAAGGAAAATCAGCCGAAAATAACGAAGTTGTTCGCACAGGAGGACCAACAATTGTTGAAAATAGTAATATGTTGCCTCATTGGGATTTAGCCAAAAAATATGATATTATTGATTTTGAACTGGGAAATAAAATTACAGGTGCTGGTTTTCCTGTTTATAAAGGAAAAGGAGCAAAATTTCAACGTTCGTTAATTAGCTTTTTTTTAGACGAAGCAATAAATGCAGGTTTTCGTGAAGTAATTCCACCATTTATGGTAAACGAAGATTCGGGTTATGGCACTGGTCAACTTCCTGATAAAGAAGGACAAATGTACCATGATGCTACTGATAATTATTATTTAATTCCTACTGCCGAAGTGCCTGTAACAAACATATTTAGAGATGTTGTTGTTAACGAATCTGATTTTCCTATAAAATATACAGCTTATTCGCCATGTTTTAGACGCGAAGCTGGCTCGTATGGTAAAGATGTACGCGGTTTAAACAGATTACATCAATTTGATAAAGTCGAAATTGTTGAAATTGCAAATCCAAAAGATTCGTACGAACAACTCGGATTAATGGTTAAACATGTAGAATCTTTAGTAACAAAATTAAATTTACCTTACAGAATATTGCGGCTTTGCGGTGGCGATATGGGTTTTACATCAGCATTAACTTACGATTTTGAAGTTTACAGCGAAGCACAAAAACGTTGGCTCGAAGTAAGTTCGGTATCAAATTTTGAAACTTTTCAGGCAAATCGCCTAAAATTAAGATATAAAGATGGAGCAACTAAAAAAAATCAGCTTGCACACACTTTAAACGGCAGCGCATTGGCTCTACCACGAATAGTTGCTGCTTTGCTCGAAAATAATCAAACTCCCGAAGGCATTAAAGTTCCTGAGGTTTTAGTTCCTTATACTGGTTTTAAATTTATAAATTAACATTTGCGATTTGTTAAGGTGGGTTCTAATCCCGCAAAAAGCGGGACTCAATACAGAGCTTCGTTTTTCCGCCAAGTCGGAACAAGTAGTGAGATGCTGAAATATCCTGAGCTTGACGAAGGGCAGCATGACGAACCTAAATTTTTAGAAGTCCCCTTAAAATTGTAATAAATTTTTTATCTTTGATAAAAAAATAATAGTGAAAAACCAAATTACTTTAATTTTATTTGTTGTTATTTTTGCTTTCTTAAATTCATGCAAAAAAGATGATAACCCCAAAACATCAAACACGGGAATTATTGGAACTTGGAAAGTTGCAGAAAATAGCACAACCTTTGGACCGCAGAATTATATTGTTGATATTTCAAAAGACACAATAAATATAAACAAAATAATAATTGACAATTTTTTTGGTTTGGGTTTTGGTAAAAGTGTACCCGCAACACAAAGCGGACAAACTCTTACAATATCAAATGCAATAATACCAGGATATACTTTTAATGGTACAGGAAGTATTGCTTCAAATAATAATTCTATTTCGTGGAACTATAATGTAGATGATGGTAATGGACCTGAAAATGTTACCGCAACTTATACCAGGTATTGATTTTTTCTTTAATTTTTCAAATAAAAATAATTAGCTTTGCATAAAGCAAATATTATTAGTGTGCAATAATCTATTTTCTATGTTTAGATTCATGAAATTTATTTATTTCTTTTCTCTAATTGTGTTAATATTAACATCATGCGATAGAAATAGATTATTCGAAGAAAACAAAGAAATTCCTAATTCGGTTTGGAATCGCAATAAAATATTATCATTTAAAATTCCTGTAACAGACACGTTATCAATAAATAGAATATTTATAAATATAAGACACAACAGTCTATACGAAAAAAGCAATATTTACCTTTTTATTAATATTATTGCACCTAACGGAAATAAATTACGCGATACTGTAAATTGTATTTTGGCTGATGATAAAGGAAAATGGTTTGGCAGTGGATTAGGCGATATTTTCAGCAATCAGATTTTGTACAAAAATAATGTAACTTTTCCTCATGCAGGAAATTATACTTTTGAATTAGAACAAGCTATGCGTATGGATAATTTAAAAAACGTTGAAGATATTGGTATTAGAATAGAGAAATTAAAATGATTTTGAACGGTGGGAAAAAATAAGCTTGAACGTTTTGCCGAAATGGAAACCTTGCCTAATGTTGTTCAGGTTCCTTTTAACGAAGCATTAAATACAAAATTTAAGTTTAAAGGGATTTGGAAACAGCAGTTTTTTAAAAATAAAAATCCGCTTTTGTTAGAATTAGGCTGTGGTAAAGGCGAATATACTGTTGGATTGGCAAAACGATTTCCCGAAAAAAATTTTATTGGTGTTGATATTAAAGGCTCAAGAATGTGGGTTGGAGCAAAACAAGCTTTTAACGAGAAAATTTTAAATGTTGCTTTTTTAAGAACAAGAGTTGAACTTATTGATTCATTTTTTGATACTTCAGAAGTTGATGAAATTTGGCTCACATTTCCCGACCCGCAAGTTAAACCCCGAAGAGCAAAAAAAAGATTGAGCTCATCAGAATTTTTAACAAAATACAGGAAGTTTTTAAAAAATGATGGATTTATTCATTTAAAAACCGATAGTTTTTCGTTATTCGATTACACACGAAAACTGTTAAATTACAATTCATTGCAAATAATTTCGGGAACTAATGATTTATATTCTTCAGAATTTGCAGATGATATTAGAAGTATTCAAACTCATTACGAGTCATTATTTGTTGAGAAAGGTGAAAAAATCACATACTTAAAATTTAATATTTACTCACAAAACAAAATTATAGAATTGCCCAATGAAGAGGAAGTTAAGCAATAAATTAGTTGATTCAACTAAATTAAACAACAATTTTTTCGAAAGAGTGTTTGAAATTGCGAGTAAAATTCCCAAAGGCAGAGTTACTTCTTATGGTGCTATTGCAAAATTTTTAGGTTCGGCACGTTCGGCTCGAATGGTGGGTTGGGCAATGAATCAATCTCATTTTTGTAAATTTTATGTGCCTGCCCATAGAGTTGTAAACAAAAATGG
>JAVHRE010000341.1:0-2431 GCA_036171495.1 Bacteroidales bacterium | reverse complement strand
CTTTTTTTTCAAATATAGTGAATTTTTAACGGCTTAGGGCATGCCCCCTTGTCTTGAATCCTTCGGATTCAGTTATTATTCATCCGATAGCTATAATGCTATCAAAGAATATTTATATAAAATTTTATTTAATCAACAGCCATTTGTTAATTTTGCGTAACATCAGATTTTAAAATAAATAAACCTTACTTTTGTTCAAATAATTTTTTTTAATGACAAAAGTTGAATTGGGTTCCATTGTTAGTGCTAAAAATATTTACAAATCTTTTAAAACGGTTAAAGCACTAAATGGTGTTGATATTGAAATTTTACCTGCCGAATATACAGCTTTGCTTGGTCCGAATGGCGCTGGAAAAACAACTTTAGTCGAGATTATTGAAGGTATTCAGCTTCCCGATAGCGGCGAAGTTAAAATTTTCGGAAAACATTGGAAAGGAAATAAAGATGAGCTATATAGTAAAATAGGTTTGTCTTTTCAGGAAACACGTTTCGAAGATAAACTTACTACAAAAGAAACTTTAAAAATGTTCGCTTCGTTTTATGGATTAAGCGATAAAAGAGTTGACGAAATTCTGAACATTGTTAATTTACAGGAAAAAGTTAAATCGTATGTTGTAAATCTTTCCGGTGGGCAGCGGCAGAAATTAGCACTTGGAATAGCACTTTTAAATGAGCCTAAATTATTAATTCTTGATGAACCAACAACAGGACTTGACCCTACAGCACGCCGTGAAATTTGGGCAATACTTCAATCGCTTAAGCAAGAGCAAGGCACATCAATGATTTTAACTACCCATTACATGGAAGAAGCAGAAATTCTTTGCGATAAAATTATTATTATTGACCATGGCAAAGTTATTGCAAAGGGTACATTAAAAGAATTAATATCCGATTCAAATTCAAGCGAAATTATTGAATTTAAGGTTGCCGATAAATTAATATTACCTCAATTTACTAATTTTAAAAATGTTAGAAGTGTAAATATTGACGATGCATCAAATATTGTAACAATTAATGTTGTTAATTCATCTTCAATTTTGCCGGAAATAATTAATTCTTTAAATAATTCTGATTGCAAAATATCCGAACTTAGATGCAGGTATATTACTCTCGACGATTTATTTATTAAAATGACAGGCAGAAAACTTTCAGATTAACAAATTACAATGATTAAGCAATTTACACAACTTTTATCAATACAATTTAAAGAGTTCTTTCGCGAACCGGGAGCTTTATTTTGGTCATTTGTTTTTCCAATATTAATGTCATTTGCTTTGGGAATGGCTTTTTCAGATAAACCTGAAATTACTCAGCATGCAGCAGTTGTTATACCAATTTCATCAGACAGTTCATTGCTAAAAACATATTTGGAAAAAAATTGCAAAAAAAACATTTCACTAAAACTGGAATATCAAAACACAATTGATAACAACGAGCTTGGTAAAACTACTACCCACTTTGTTCCTGTTTCCTGGGCAGAAAGTGAAATAATGATGAAACGTGGACAAATTCAAATAATTCTAACCGAAAACAAAGGACACATAAACTACCATTTCGACCCTGCAAATTCAGCTTCAAGACTTGCTTATATAACTATTTCGGGAATGGTGGATGGGAAAAATTTAGTTTCGCCAAACTCAATAATAAAACCATTAGAAACAAAGGGTACACGATACATTGATTTCCTAATACCGGGATTACTTGCAATGGGAATTATGAGTTCCTGTTTGTGGGGAATCAGTTATGGATTAATTGAAAAGCGGTCGAAAAAACTATTGCGCCGGTTAGTTGCTACTCCTATGAAAAAATCATTATTTATGCTCACAATGTTTATTTCGCGTTTTGTTTTTGCAATACTTGAAACTATTGCTTTACTTACATTTGCATATTTTGTGTTTGATGTTACAATTCAGGGTAGTATGATTGCGTTTGCAGCCATTTTAATCAGCGGTAGTTTTTTCTTTATGGGATTATCTATACTTCTTGCTTCACGCACAGATAACACGCAGGTAGGCAATGGGTTTATAAGCGCCATTACAATGCCCATGATGCTTCTTTCGGGAATTTTCTTTAGTTACAGCAATTTCCCGGATATTATTATTCCTATAATTAAATATTTACCGCTTACGATTTTTGCTGATAGTTTGCGTAGTATAATCAACGAAGGCTATGGTTTTACTGACGTTCTGCAACCGTTGTTGATTTTATCACTTACAGGACTTGCAACTTTCTTTGCCGGATTAAAAATTTATAAGTGGTATTAATTGTAATCTAACAACAAAGAAAAATCGTTATGCTGAATTTACTCGTCATTCCCGCGAAAGCGGGAATCCCCTGTTTATTTGTTGTTCCCGTCTTCGGGAGATTCCCGCTTTCGCGCATTGGCGTCAAGCTAAAAATTAATTTTTAGCTTGAAACACTTGTTCGTCAA
>JAVHRE010000340.1:0-2449 GCA_036171495.1 Bacteroidales bacterium | reverse complement strand
CGCCTAAGCGGGAGTATTTGACGTTTTCTTATCAAACACTATTTAATGAGCTTTTAATTGTTTTCTCAATTATTTTTGGATACCATTCGTATTCGAGTTGGTGAATTTTTATAGCTAAGCTTTCGGGAGTATCAATTTTTCCGACCTTACATTTTGCCTGAAAAATAATATCGCCATCATCAAATTTTTCGTTAACATAATGAATTGTTATTCCCGATTCTGTTTCGCCATCTTCAATTACTTTATAGTGAACTTTATTGCCATACATACCTTTACCCCCAAATTTTGGTAATAATGCGGGGTGAATATTTATTATTTTTTGCTTATAATTTTCGATAATATTAAAAGGTACAAGCCATAAAAAACCAGCTAATGCAATAAAATCAATTTTTTCATTTTTTAAAATTTCCAACACTTTGTTATTTTGATAAAAATCGTCTTTGCAAAAGATAATTAAAGGAACTTTTAAATTTTCTGCTCTTTTAATTACTCCGGCTTGAACGTTATTTGTGAAAATATTTGAAACTTTTACATTATTATTGTATTGAAAATAATTAATAATATTTTCGGCATTAGTGCCTGAACCTGAAGCAAATACGGCAATTTTAATCATTATCTGTCAATTTAATCAAATTAATTGTTAATAAAATATTAAAAACTTATTATACTGATTTTCAGATATAGTAGCAAATTATTTTACAAATTTTGTTATTTTTTTTTGATTAATCGCTATCAAATCCGTTTCTTTGCATTTTAAAATTATAAGTTTTAGTATTAACCAAAAAAAAATTAATATGTCAGACATTGCTTCAAGAGTTAAAGCAATAATCGTTGACAAACTAGGTGTTGACGAAAAAGAAGTTACAAACGAAGCTAGTTTCACTAACGATTTAGGTGCCGATTCACTCGACACAGTAGAATTAATTATGGAATTTGAAAAAGAATTCAATATTGCAATTCCTGATGACCAGGCAGAAAAAATCGCAACGGTTGGTGATGCAGTTACTTACATCGAAAAAAACGCGAAATAATTAAAAATGTTTTATGGAACTAAAGCGGGTTGTAGTAACCGGACTTGGAACAATTAATCCATTAGGCAACTCTGTATCAGAATATTGGAATGGGCTTGTAAATGGAAAAAGTGGTTGCGATTTAATTACTCGTTTTGACACTTCCAAATTTAAAACAAAGTTTGCTTGCGAAGTAAAAAATTACAACGCAGAAAACTATTTCGACCGCAAAGAAGCCAGGAAATTGGACAAATATGCCCAATTTGCTCTGGTAGCTGCGGATGAAGCCATTAAAGATTCGAAACTTGCATTAGACCAAATAGACCTCGACCGTGCTGGTGTTATTTGGGCTTCGGGGATTGGTGGAATTGATACTTTCCTCGAAGAAGTCAGAAACTATGTTAAAGGCGATGGTACTCCACGTTTTAGTCCGTTTTTTATTCCAAAAATGATAGCCAATATTGCGGCTGGTCTTATATCTATAAAATATGGATTTCGTGGACCAAACTTTTGTACTGTTTCGGCTTGTGCATCATCTACTAATGCTATTATTGATGCCACAAATTATATTCGACTCGATAAAGCCGATGTAATAATTACCGGTGGCTCAGAATCGGCAATTAACGAAGCTGGAATGGGCGGATTTAATGCCATGATGGCACTTTCAACAAGAAATGACGATTATAAAACTGCATCTCGTCCATTTTGTCTTACAAGAGACGGATTTGTTATGGGTGAAGGTGCTGGTTCATTAATTATTGAAGAATACGAACACGCCAAAAAACGTGGTGCAAATATTTATGCCGAAATAGTTGGTTCAGGTCTTTCTGCAGATGCATATCACCTTACAGCACCAAACCCGGAAGGTGTTGGAGCTAAAAATGTAATGTTATTAGCACTAAAAGAAGCCGGTATTAGTACTGCAAATGTTGATTATATTAATTCACATGGAACAGCCACACCTCTTGGCGACATTGCCGAAACAAAAGCCATAGTAAATGTTTTTGGAGAAGATGCCTATAAATTAAACATCAGTTCAACAAAATCAATGACAGGTCATTTACTCGGTGCCGCCGGAGTAATAGAAGCAATTGCCTCTATCCTTGCTATAGTTTATCAAACTATTCCTCCTACAATTAATCACCATCAAATTGATGAACGTATAGACCAAAAATTAAACCTTACTCTTCTCACAGCCCAAAAAAGAACGGTAAATTACGCTATTAGCAATACGTTTGGCTTTGGTGGACACAATGCTTCTATACTTTTAAAAAAGTTTCAAAATTAGTTGCCTGTAAATGTTTTTCATAGGGTTAAAAGATATTTTGTTAAAAAAACCGACTTATATCTTTTTGTTCATAAAACAACGGGATTTTCTCCTGAAAATATAGAAATTTACGAATTAGCTTTTGTTCATAAATCGGCATCGGTTTATCACG
>JAVHRE010000339.1:0-2452 GCA_036171495.1 Bacteroidales bacterium | reverse complement strand
AAATATGGAATAAGTTCAATAAAAATCATATTAACTTTGACACTGATTAGTTACAGTTAAGTTAACCATACAAAAAAGATGAATATTACTAAATTTCATACATGTTTTAAAGGTTTGGTAGCCATAAAGAGTATTAAACGACTAAAGTTTGTTACCTATTAATAAAGTGTTTGTTATGAAAAAACACCCATTTATCTTTGGGGTAAAAAATAACATTTTAAAATCTCATGACTATTCAGCGTAAATAAATGTTTTTTAAAGGTATCTATGTCTAAAAACAAATGATGGTAATCATTATATTTTAATTGTTATAACTAATTGTTTTGATTTTTCTATTTCTCCGTTTTTAGTTAATTTACGAAACTTCTTTAAGTTTCTTATCAAATTAATGTTATTTTTTAATCCCCATTGCTTTGTATAGTATGTTTTTCCTTTGCAAATGTTGTTTTGTTTTATATTTGAATATATTCCTTTTGATAATCTGTCAATAGCTTTTAAATATAAATCATGAGCGTGTTCCATTACTTTTAACTGTGTTTCTAATAAACTTTCATAACCCGAAAATTCTGTTAATTCTGTAGTTATTATATTTCCCGTATCTATTCCAGCATCTATCCACATAATAGTATTGCCTATTAAATGAAATTGTCCGGTAGCAATACACCAATTAGTGCAGTTTGGACCTCCTTTTATATATGGAGAAAATCCAGTATGTAAATTTATAATACCAATACTTGGTTTAAGAGAAAGCATTTTGTCTTTAATAAGTCTTGTTCCCGAAACAATAATTATATCGGGGTTTATTTCTTTAGTAAAATCATAAGCAATTTGTGAATTAATATTTTCGACATCAATTAATTTAGTTATAGGATAATTTTGATATTTATGAGCATAATATTCTTTCATTCCCCACCATGCTTTTCCAATTGAAGGTAGAAAAATTTTCTCAATTATTTTTTCAAATAACTTCGATAAAGTTATTTTAGGTTTATGTTTTTTAGTTTCAGTAACAATTCCATCTATTGGAAAGTTCACATTTATTTTATTGGCTAATGCTTTTTGGTTTGCTTCGTTGCCGAGCCAAAGAACTATTTTCATTTGTACCTTATTATTGATTTAATATTTTCTAATGTGTTAGTAATTCTTAATCTTGTTTTCCACCATGGTTCATTATACAATTCAATTCGTGAAATTTCAAACAAATCTTCTTTATTCGGGTTATATGTGTTTTGTTTAACTGCAAGTCCGATTTTGTAGCCGATTTCTTTACTAATTCTTTTAGTAGTATCATTAAAACTTCCTACAGGGTACGATATGGTTATGGGAAAGTGTCCCAATTTTTCTTCAATAGTTTTAGCAGAAATCAATAATTCGTTTTTAATTTCATTTTCATTTGTCATAGTTCCCAGCATGGCATGCGTTACAGTATGAGAATATAGTAACCTGCATTTTTTAACTCTTTAAGGTCATTCCAATTCATCATTAGTTCAGGTATTTTTAAGTCGGTAAAGGTTTGAATAACTTTATCAATAACCAATGTCCTGTTTTCTTGTGAAATCTTTTTTAAAAAAGGTTTCAGTTTGATAATATAATTTATCCTTTCTTCTCTGGTTAATAGTTTTTTTACCTTTAAATCTTCTGTTAAAAAATCAAAGGACAAATCAATATCTGAAATATTTGTATATTGAAATATGTGTTCTAAAATGTTTGTCCATGTGGGTATGTTTTTTTCTATGCAATTAGTAACAACATAAAATGATGCTTTACATTTGTACTTATACAATATATCAGCCGCATATTCAATGTTGTCTTTATAACCATCGTCAAACATAACAGTAGCATATTCGTTTTTAGTGTATAATTTGTTAGAGAACACGACATCTTCAATTAATGCTACTTTGTAGTTTTTAGTAATGTACTTTATACATCTCTCAAATAATTTAACATCCATAGGATCCCAAAGCCTATCTCTTTTTGGGGTTACTCTATGAAATAAAAAGTTTCTAATCATCTTTTTCGTTATAACTTATTATAATTGAGAATAAAAGATAAGCATTTACAAATTATCAATCATTATTATTGATATAAATTTGACTGACATTTTCACAAATACATTGTTCAAGCCAATCCATCAATTTGCGGATTGCATGAGTTTTACAAAAATACGCAATTCCTGTAATTATTTAATCAAAAAATTCTCATAAAAAAAACCTATTTTTGTAAATAAATTTTTGACTTAAATTTAAACCGTAAATTTCAATCAGGATTTATGCTTTGAATGGTCATAATTTGAGTTTTTGTTTGGAGCATTGTGGTTACCCACCCCTAACCCCTCCGTTGGAGGGGAATGAAAAAGGTAAAACTCAAATTATTCCCGTTTGTGGTATAAGTATTAATCTTAGGACTTACGCAAAAAAAACAATATGACACGAATTACACTAATAAAAAATAA
>JAVHRE010000338.1:0-2460 GCA_036171495.1 Bacteroidales bacterium | reverse complement strand
TTGACGACCTTGTTTACGCACTTTATTTTAAAATAAAACTGCCCGAGCTTGGTTTTAAAAATGCGGAACAAATAAAAAATGTTTGTGCAAACCATAAATATTATAAACTTGTAAACACAAAATAAAATGGACAGAGAAGAACACTTACAAAACTACAATTTACTCAAATTTCAGCAAGGGCTGAAAGAGTATGTTTTTATGACACGTGCAGGTTATCGTCATTTCTTTGTTTTAGGTAAAGACCTTAAAGATGCAGAAGAAAATTTCATGAGAATTGATATAATAAAACGTAATGGTTTTAATCTTGAAGAACTTCCAATAAGACTGGAATATAATAAAGATAAATGCAAAGACTGGAGCATGGATAAATATTGGGAAAATAACGAAAATAAAGAAATTGAAATCGGAATAACTCCTTCGCATTTACAAGCAAATTGCCAAAACTCCACGAATCAACATTAATATAAAAGCTTTGTCAAAGAGCTTGCAAAGCCAACCCAAGAAGAATTTCAAAATTTTTCTTCCTTGCTAAAAAGAAAAAATTAAAACACGCCAACACAGACAGGAAAGAGAAACGAAGAGAAGTTCAATAAATGGGTTCTGTATAAACTTTCCAACACTTCATTTATTTTTTTATTATTGCTAAATTATTTTCTACTAACCTTATGCTCCAGAAATCGTCAGAAAGGTTTTCGTTAAGCAGATAATCGTAAGGCATGGTAAAATAACCTTTCTGCCCCCAGTTGTCACTCCAGCTGTTGCGTACAATAAAACGTTTGCTGTTATTATCATAACCCACTGCAAGAACTGCATGTCCTCCGCACTGCCCTTCGGAAGGTTTTGGCATGTCGAGTTTTCCGCTTTTTGCTACGGCAGCGCTTTCAAAAGCTTCGTACACCGTAAAACCAAAAACAAAAGGATAACCTTCGGCAAGACAGCTCTGCATCTGTTCAAGCTGACGATTTACCCGTTGGTATAAAAGTGATTGATGTTTTTTTGCATCTTTATAACATTTTACAGGTGGTTTTTTTGTAAACATTTCAATATTGTAAGCCCACATTTTTTCGGGGCATACTCCTTGCTGGTTAATGGATTTTATACCATCCCGAATCATGCCTCCGCTGTCGTTGCTTACGCTGTTCTCCATCACGCGTTCGTTGTAATAAATAAACAGCCGCGATGGTGTAAAAATGCTTATTGCACTTTGTTTCATCAGTTCAAATTCAAATGCAGCACCTATAGCGTTAGCAGTACAACTACCAAGATGTCCCTGGTCATATACTTTGGGGCAGTATTTTCGCAAATCTGCTTTAGCCGGCAATTTGGCTAATACCGGACGCGGAGCAGCATAAGCATAATCGCGTTGGTCGGGCAAATCGGGCAACCAACCGTAACGGGTAACTTTATTTTGCATAATGATTGGGATTTTGGTTTATGAATTTATTGGTTTGTTATTAAAAAATTTGTGAAAAACATTTTAGAAAATTATAATCTTTTGCAAATTTTAGTTTTAACATTAGGGGACTTCTAATCCCGCCTAAAGCGGGACAGGTTCGTCATGCTGAACTTGTTTCAGCATCTCACTACTTGTTCCGACTTGACGGAAAAACGAAGCACTGTATTGAGTCCCGCTTTTTGCGGGAGACACTATTTATCCCGCTTTGGGCGGGACTTAGAACCTATTAATACTAAAACTTAACAAAAAATCAAAAATACAAAATATTTAGCGAGAAACAAATTATATTTATAAGATGGTTTAATTTTATACTTTTGGGTTATAATTTATGGAATACCTGATAATTTTTCTTGTTGCCATTGGTTTATGTTTCGATACATTTGCTGTATCTATTAGCAGTGGCATTGCAAAACAAGAAATTGTTTTTAAAGATGCTTTAAAAATCGCATTTACTTTAGCTTTTTTTCAGGGTTTAATGCCTTTAGCAGGTTGGGGACTTGGCGAACAAATTAAAAGTGAACTTTCAAAAGTTGACCATTGGGTTGCATTTACAATTCTGTTTATATTAGGTTTAAAAATGATAATTGAAAGTTTTAAACACAACGAAAAAAAAGAATATAACCCTTTAAATCCATGGATATTAATAAGCGTAGCAATTGCTACAAGTATAGATGCTTTAGCCGTAGGGTTTAGTTTTTCAATTATTAGTATTCCTATTATTATTTCAGCATTAATAATTGGATTTGTAACATTTGCAGCATCAATGTTGGGCATATTGTTTGGTAAAAAAACAGGGAAAAATTTTGGAAATAAAATAGAAATTATTGGAGGTGCAATACTTATAATAATAGGTTTTAAAATTTTGATAGAACACTTTTATTTGTAACTACACAGCCTCCAGAAGTTTCGGGATAAAATAAAAAAACAAATAAATGCCACAGAGATAGAAAAATTTAGGATTAATGAATTACGATTAAGGATTTAAAAAACCAAAATCATTAATC
>JAVHRE010000337.1:0-2471 GCA_036171495.1 Bacteroidales bacterium | reverse complement strand
TACATCGAGATATGATTGAATATGGGGATATAAAATATTAAAATCTATCAGTTAGGCTTAATTGGAAAAATTCATAAAAATTTGGCATTTAGAAAATAATTTGTAATTTTGATAGTATCAAATGATAGTATCAATTTATAATAAAATATGAAACCTCCTTACGAAATAACAAATAAAATTTTAAATTTAGTAACTTCTATTTCTGAAAAAATAGGAGAGATAAATTCAGTTTATTTACAAAAACCGCCGACAGAATTACGAAAGAAAAATAGAATTAAAACAATTCATTCTTCATTAGAAATTGAAGGGAATACATTAACGGAAGATCAGATTACAGCAATCTTTGAAAACAAAAGAGTATTAGCGCCAAAGAAAGAAATTTTAGAAGTAAAAAATGCTATTGCTGTTTATAATAGGATTAATGAATTTGTTCCAACAAGTCTTGATTCATTTTGCAAAGCACATGGAATTTTAATGACTGACTTAATTGAGAATCCTGGAAAATTACGAAATAAATCTGTTGGAATAGTTAAAGGAACAAAATTAGCTCATCTCGCTCCACCTGTTGACCAAGTGAAACCATTAATGAATGAACTGTTTAATTACTTAAAAAAAGACAAAGATCTTCTATTAATCAAAAGTTGTGTTTTTCATTATGAAGTTGAGTTTATTCATCCATTCACAGACGGAAATGGAAGAATGGGAAGATTGTGGCAAACAGTAATTCTAATGGACAAATATCCTGTTTTTGAGTTTTTGCCGGTTGAAACGGTAATAAAAGAAAAACAAACAAAATACTATGATTCATTATCAAAATCTGATAAATCAGGCAAATCAACAGTATTTATTGAGTTCATGTTAGAAGTAATGGAAGAATCTTTAGAAACTCTTTTAAAATCACAAAATATCTCTCTTAAAAAACATGACAGAATAAATATGGCAAAAGAATTATTTAAGGTTGATAGTTTTACAAGACAAGAATACCTTAGATTTTTTAAGAGTATCTCAACCGCAACAGCAAGCAGAGATTTACAAATTGGAGTAGAAAATGGAATATTAAAAAAGATCGGTGACAAAAGAACAGCTAAATACAAATTTAAATAATGGATAACCAACTAAGCCTAACATCACATAAGCCGAATTTTGCTTTTATAAACACGCTAGGACAAGCCATCGCGTAGGTCTAAGGTGAGCGAAACTACTGCCTATGCAAGGACCGTTATGGGCAAGTGGCAAAAAAAACTCGTACTCAAAAATATAATGACAATATGTTGCTTTTAAGAGAAACTTTTATTATCTTTGTTAAATAATCTTAAAAATAAACGGATGTTATATTTCAATGTCGAATTATTAGAAGAGTGTAGAGATTTTTTTAAAGAACTAGATTCAAAAACACAAAGAAAAGTTTTTTATAATATTGATAAAGCAACACAAACACTAGATCCTGAATTATTTAAAAAATTAAATTCGGACATTTGGGAGTTTAGGTCATTAGTCAATAAAACGTATTATAGATTATTATCTTTCTGGGATAAGACTGACAAACAAAATACCTTGGTAATTTGTACTCATGGGTTTATAAAGAAAACTCAAAAAACTCCACAATCTGAGATTGATAAGGCAGAGCGATTAATGAATCAATATTTTTCAGACAAGAAAAAAAATAAAAAACATAAATAATTATGAAAACGTATACATTAAATCAACTCAAGGATGAATTTATTGGAAAGTTTGGTACTGCTGAACGAGAACAATACGAGTATGAATTAAAATTAGATGTACTTGGAGAGTTGATTAAGCAGACAAGAAAACAAAAAAATCTCACTCAAGATGAATTAGGAACTCTAATAGGAGTTAATAAATCAGAGATTTCAAAGCTTGAAAATAATGCAAGAAATATGAAAATTGGGACATTAATAAAAGTATTCAATGCATTAAAAGCAAATATAAAATTTAGAGTTGAATTAGAAAATCAAGATTGGAGTTTAGCTTGATAATATTACAATCTGAAACTTATTGATAAACCACCAGCCCATAACATCGTGCAAGCCGCATATTTGCTGGGATTTATACGCTAAGCACAAAATTTTAAATATACGCAAAAATTGATAATTTAATGCTAATTTAAAATTTTATGCTATACGCGACCGGTCTAAGGTCGCAAAAACGACGGCCTGCACTGGAACCGTTGTACACAAGCGCAAAAATATCGTACCAATAAAAATATTACAATTATGAAAACAAAATTAAGAATCAAGTTTTTTGTATTTTTCTTTGTTTTTAACTAGATAAGTTTTGTTAGTCAATCTCAAACGCCTATAGGATTTTGTACTGTAATACATCAACCATGTAACAATGATGGTATATTAGTAACTGAAGTAACATCAGGTATGACTTTGCCATTAAGATTTACTTATAGTTATGGTTATTTTGCATTAATTCGTGATAGTATTTTTTCTTTTAAAGATTCT
>JAVHRE010000336.1:0-2472 GCA_036171495.1 Bacteroidales bacterium | reverse complement strand
CCAATTTTATATTCTTTCATTAAATTAAGTGCATCGCCAACAGTTTTATCTTTGCTAATAGTAATGGGGTCGAGTATCATTCCATTTTCGGCTCGTTTAACTCTCATTACTTCTTTTGCTTGTTGTTCAATGGTCATATTTTTATGAATAACACCAATTCCGCCCTCGCGGGCAATTGCAATTGCGAGATTAGAATCGGTAACTGTATCCATAGCAGCCGAAACAACAGGAATATTTATTGATATATTTCGTGTGAATTTCGATACAAGCGATACTTCGCGTGGCATAACTTCGCTAAAAGATGGTACTATTAATACATCATCGAAAGTTAAACCTTCGTCTATAATTTTATCTATAATAAATGACATTAACAAGCATTTTTATTAAAATTGCGGCAAATTACAAAAAAATAAAATAAGAATAAGAATTACTGATTTTTTTTGTATTTTTTAACAAATTTTTGAAAAAAGGTAACTACAAGATATAGAATTGGTTAATTTTAAAGAAATATTAACTAAATACTGGGGTTATACTAAATTCCGCGATTTACAAGAAGATATAATAACTTCTGTATTTGATGGAAACGATACTCTGGGTTTATTGCCAACAGGTGGAGGCAAGTCAATTACATTTCAGGTGCCTGCTCTTGCTAAATCGGGAATTTGTTTGGTAATTACACCACTTATTGCACTAATGAAAGACCAGGTTGAAAATTTACGAAAAAAGAATATCAAAGCAAATATGATTTTTTCGGGGATGTCTTTCAGAGAAATTGATTTGGCTTTAGAAAACGCTTGTTTCGACCCTGAACTTAAATTTTTATATCTATCGCCTGAACGCTTGGGAACAGAACTTTTTCGTGAGAAAATAAAAGGTATGAAAGTTAATTTTCTTGTGGTTGACGAAGCTCATTGTATTTCGCAGTGGGGATACGATTTTAGACCATCTTACTTAAAAATAGCAGAAATACGGGAACTGATTCCAAACACTCCTGTTTTGGCTCTTACTGCAACTGCAACTCCCGAAGTTGTTGACGATATTCAAAACAAATTACTTTTTAAAAAGAAGAATGTTCTTCAGAAAAGTTTTGAACGCAAAAATTTAACATACTACGTAAAACATACAGATGATAAATATGCCGATTTATTGAAAATAGCTTTACATAATAATGGGTGTGGAATTGTTTATGTGCGTAACAGAAAGAAAACTTTAGAGATAGCTAACTTTTTAAAAAAGCAAAAAATATCAGCCGATTATTATCACGCCGGACTCGATATGGAAACTCGTAACAAAAAACAAGAAGCCTGGAAATCGGGTAAATGTCGCATAATGGTTTCTACAAATGCTTTCGGAATGGGTATTGATAAATCCGATGTTCGCATTGTTGTTCATATTGATTTGCCCGATTCTATAGAAGCATATTTTCAGGAAGCGGGTAGGGGAGGACGCGACGAAAAAAGAGCTTTTGCTGTTTTGTTAGTAAATGAAACTGACCGCTTAAAACTTGCCGAACAAGTTGAAATATCGTTTCCACCTGTTTCAAAAATTAAAATGGTGTATAATGCACTCGGAAATTATTTGCAAATACCTATTGGTGCGGGAAAAGACAGGGCAATTGATTTTAGCTTAACTGATTTTGCAAATAGTTATAAATTTGATATTCTTACTACTTATAATTCTCTTAAATTATTGGAACAAGAAGGATATATTGCATTAACTGATGAAATTGATACACCATCAAAATTACATTTTATCCCTAATCGTGAGCAACTTTATAATTTTCAATTAAAGTATCAGAAATATGATGCAGTTATAAAACTATTGTTACGAACTTATTCCGGACTTTTTAACGATTACGTAAAAATTGATGAAGATTTTTTATCTAAACGTGCAAATATTGAGAAAGATGTTTTAATAAAATATCTTTTTGAACTTAATAAATATGAGGTAATTGAATATTTGCCCCGTAAAAAAAGTCCTTTTATTTCGTACATCGAAAACAGGCTTGATGATAGAGCTGTAATTTTTTCGCCCGATAATTACAGAGAACGTAAAAGGCGATTAATTAATAGAATAGAACATGTGTTAAACTATGCTTTTAGCAATAATAAATGTCGTAGTCAATTGCTTTTACTTTATTTTGGAGAACCAAACCCTTATCGCTGCGGTGTTTGCGATGTTTGTGTGCAACGCAATGAGTTGGGATTAAGTAATTTTGAGTTCGATAGTATTTTAGAAAAAATAAAAGAATTGCTATTTGAGGAATCCTTTGAATTAAATGTACTTATTGCTCAAACAGGATTTAGTAAAGAAAAATCTATTAAAGTAATTCAATGGCTGCTCGACCATGGTAAAATAGCTTATAATAAGCATAATAAGTTAAGATGGGCGCATGTGTTAAATTGATTAATGATTAATGATTAATGATTAATGATTAACGATTAATGCGAATCAAGGGTTGAAAAACACTAG
>JAVHRE010000335.1:0-2475 GCA_036171495.1 Bacteroidales bacterium | reverse complement strand
TGTGAATCTGTGGCTATTTTAAAGTTAATTTAGTGGCTGAGTAGTTACAAATTATAATACGTCATTATAAAAATTAATATTAACTAAAATAAATATGAAACAACTAAGTTTTTTAATGGTAGTAATAATACTATCTTTATTTTCTTGCAAAAAAGATACTAAGCAAGAAAACAACACGGCGAGTGCCGCAGATGAAGTTACAGCAGCATCAGAAAATGCTTTGGCAACAAATATGTTTGACGATGTTTACAGGCAAGTTGATAATTCATCGGCAGATGAAAAAGTTCAATGTGGTGGAAAATCGAATTCTAAAGAAATTAATAGTTGCCCAACTATTACTCTTCCTGACAGTGAATTTAATTTACATACTTGGCCTAAACATATAACAGTTGATTTTGGAACTGGTTGTACAGGTACAGATGGCAGAACAAGAAAAGGACAAATTCTTTATATAGCAAGTCATTGGATGCGGGATTCCGGTTCGGTACTAAATGTTACAACCAATAATTATTACGTTGACGGTTATAAAATTGAAGGAACAAAAACAATAACAAATAATGGAATAAATTCAAATCATAATCTTAACTGGCATGTTGTGGTAACAAATGGTAAAATTACTCATCCTGATGGCACTTATCACACATGGGCTACAGACCGCACTTCGGAATGGATTTCAGGTGATTCAACTTTAACTTTCTTGGACGATAAATTTAGCACAAAAGGAGGTGCAAACGGAATAACAACAACCGGAAAAACTTACACAATTACAATTGATAATTCAAATCCATTAATAACACAATTTGGCTGTCGTTGGATTGAACAGGGTATTCTAACACTTGTGGTAGCTTCGAGCCCTTCAATAACAATAAATTATGGAACCGGAAGTTGTGACCACGATGCAATAGCAACAATTAATGGTGTAAACTATCCATTTGTAATGCAATAATATCAAAGGTTTTATAAAGCATTTTTTCTCAATGGTTCGTGTATTCACGAACCATTTTGTTTTTTAACCAAATATATGTTAATAAAAACTTAAGATTTATAAGTTGACAAAGATTGATTTTACTAACTTTGATAAATAATTTAACAAAAAATAAATATATGAACACAAGGGAAATTGAACCTTCGGAATTAATAATAAACCCGGATGGAAGCATATATCACCTTCATCTTCGCCCTGAACATATTGCAGATAATATTATTCTTGTTGGCGACCCGGGAAGAGTTGAGATGGTTAGCAGTTATTTTTCAAAAATAGAATATAAAATTTCTAACAGGGAATTTTATACTCACACAGGATATTTTAACAATAAGAAAATAACTGTATTATCTACCGGAATAGGTACCGATAATATTGATATTGTAGTTAATGAATTAGATGCTTTAGTTAATATTGATTTAGAAAAACGCCAGGTAAAGTCTTCTCATAAAACATTAAATTTAGTACGTCTCGGAACTTCGGGCGGTTTACAACTTGATGTATTGGTAGATTCTTTTTTGGTTTCGCAAAGTTCAATTGGGTTCGATGGATTACTAAATTACTATAAAGGAAGAAATGAGATTTGTGATTTAAAGTTTGAACAAGCATTTATGAAATTTATGAATTGGAATCCACTTTTGCCAAAACCTTATGTTATTGATTGTTCTAAAATGTTGTTAGAAAAACTTGGCAATGGTTTTAAAAAGGGAGTAAACATTTCGGCTTCCGGATTTTTCGGTCCTCAGGGCAGAGTGTTACGACTTCCAATTGCCGACCCCGAGATAAACGATAAAATTGAAAAATTCAGTTTTGAAGGTAAAAAAATAACAAATTACGAAATGGAAAGTTCGGCACTTTATGGACTTTCTAAATTACTTGGACATAATGCATTAACAATTTGTACTATAATTGCTAACCGTGTTTCAAAAACATTCAGCAAAGATTATCATCCGATTGTAAAAAAACTAGTAGAACATACTTTGCAAAAATTAACCGAATAACAATATGAATAACAAAGAAATATCTTCGCAAATAAAATTATTAGACGACCCTGATGAAACTATCTTTCGATTTGTTCGCGATAACCTTATTAGCCATGGATTAGAAATTGTTCCGGAGTTAGAAAAAGCTTGGGAAAGTTCGTTTAACGAATTAATACAGGAACGCATTGAAGATATTATCAAAAACATTCAATTTTCTGCATTAAAAGAGCAATTAAAAGGCTGGGTTCAAACAGGTGCAAAAGATATTGCTTACGGTGCATATTTGCTTGCAAAATATCAGTACCCGGATTTAGCTTGGGAAGGAATATCTGAAAATTTAGAAAATATCAGAAATGATGTTTGGCTTGAGCTTAACGATAATTTAACCGCACTCGAAAAAATCAGAGTATTAAACCATGTTTTATTTGAAGTTCACAAATTTTCGTCTAACAACTCTAATTTTTACTCTCCTCAAAATGCTTATTTGAATTTGCTTTTCGAAACAAAAAA
>JAVHRE010000334.1:0-12560 GCA_036171495.1 Bacteroidales bacterium | reverse complement strand
TGCACGCCACCACGAACGGAACTCAGCAACTTCGTTACGTGTAATTCTAAAATGTTTATCATATTTTAAACATTCTTCGGGTGATGTTGTTCCCTGATTGGAAATAAGAGGACCCGTAAAAAAGTCTGTTCCATTAGCACGATATCTTGCAGCGGCAACACGTAACTGTCCGTTTACATCAGTTCCGCCAATCCAAATAGCTCCACAAAAAAGGGATGTTTTGCCGGAACCTTTTGGAATTTCGTATTTAGCAGTTTGTGCTAAATCCCACCACATATCGCCACCTGTAAATATTAATGCTCTAACATTGTTAAGAGCCATTTCTGAACGGGCAGATGGTGTAATACAACCTTCCGCGTTAATGCTTTTACCTCCTGCATTACTCTTTTTTTCGGAAACTGATTTAAGAGCAAAAACAGGTTGTACAAGCATAAAAGCAAGTGCTGCAATTGCAAGTGTCCGATTTAATTTAATTGTTCTCATATATTCTTAATTTATATGTTTATCGTTTAAAAAAGTTCTATGTTCATTGTTCTATGTTTATCGTTCATTGTTTACTGCCTACTGTTTTAAGAAAAGATGTTTCGCTAATCACTCAACATGACAACAAGGTATTTCTATTTATTTCTGTTTTAACTTCTTACTTTTAACTTTTAACTTTTTACTTTTAACTTTTTACTTTCTATTGTTTATTGTCTATTAAAAACTTAATTGTAAACCCAAATGAATTGTTCTTGCGTAAGAATAATTATCAGGGCTATTAATATACATATTATAATAGTTTCTATATGCTTCAGGACTATTTTGAGAATTGATACCCGACTGATTTTTAGCATTAGTTAAAAAGCCATCATCGTTAGCATTACCGGTTGTGCTATAAACAGTTAATATCGCTAAATTATTTAATAAATTGTTTATTTCGAGATAAACATTTAAAGCTACTTTTTTCTTTTCTTCAGCAGTAGCTCCTTTACCATAGTTCAATTCAATGTCTTTATCAATTCTTAAATTAATTGTAAACCGCGAAGGTTTTCTTGCACCATTAATAGAACCAACTAAGTAATTCGTATTCATATCTCTTTTACTATAAGGTGAACCTGTACCATAATTAAAAGTAAAGTTTGCTCCGGTATTTTGAAAAATATCTTTCCCTGCAACTTTAGGTCCGTTGTATGCACGACCACTTGCAAAGCGATAATCTAAATTACCAACAATAGCATGACGTTGGTCGAAATCTAAAGGAATAGTTGTTCTTAAGTTTGGCTGACCACTTTCAATAAGTGCTTTGCTTGTTTCGGCATTGGAACCTGTTCCATTAGCAAATTGTAAAGTATAATTTAAGCGTAATGTTATATTTCCTGTACGGCGTAAATCGTAGCCAACTGTTAATCCTTTTACTGTACCAAAGTCAATATTAGAATATGTCATATATTTAACAGGGTATGCTCCAAACATATATTGAACTTGTACATTATTTCTCATTTCGCGATAAAATGCAGATAATTTTAAAGATGATGTGTTATTAAGTTTTTGTTGAAATCCTAATTCATAATCAATTGTTTTTTCGGTACCAAGGTTTGGATTATTGATTGGATATTTTGAAAGTGTTTGAATATACATGTATTGAATTGGGTTCATACGACCATAAGAAGTTGGACGTTTAGTTAGAATGTCATAATGAGCAAAAAACAAAGCTACGTCTGATATTGGGAACGAAAAAGCAATACGGGGCATTACGTTAATTTGAGGCACATAATCTTTAAAAGCACCTATTTTCAATGCTTTATCGGTACTAACTAAATATGGGTTCATAATACCATTATTTGAGATTAATGTTGGGTCATTAACTTGAGTTCCGTTTGCATCGTACCATTTAACACTTTCGGGTGATGTCCCTTCTCTGTAACCTTTAATCATAGTAGGGTCATCAACATTATCTGTATATACAACAGCATCCGGAGAGATATTACTTGGGCGGGTTCCGAGCGATGCAGGTATTTCACTTGCTTTAACAGTTTCGTATAAACTGTAAGGGTCTTTTAAAACCTTTTGGTTTGCATCAAAACGGTCAATGCGAACGCCAACGTTAAAAACAAGGTCGTTAAATGCAAATTTATCTTGTATATATGCAGCACCATAAATAGGTTGGAATGATGGAACTTCGAGTTTTAAACGTCCATTTTCGTCGGTGGTTGTTAAAAAATCGTTTAAAGTAGGCTTTGTTTTTAGTTTGTTTCCATGAGCGTCATAGCCATAGTATGAAACTATAGCGTTTCCATTATTTAAAAGTTCTGCAGGACTAAAAAAGTCAATCGAAAAAATAGATGGGTCATAAGAATCAAAATCTATCCAGTTTAATCCATTTTTAGGCATTCCTAATTTTTCACGTAGTTTTTCGTCAAATTGTGTTTGAGTATTTGTATATAATCTGTTGTACCATATAGTATCTTGAAAAACGCCATTAGCATCGTAAACAGGATGAGGATTTTTTGTGTCGAGTTCACTAATATGTTGATTGGTATATAGCCTGCCATAAGTCCATAAATCTGCAGGAGTTACATTAAAGTAATTATCGTTGCGTTGTTCGAATTCAAATCCGAGAGAAATTTCGTGTCCTTTTACATCAGCAGAGCCGGAAGCTGAAACTCTGTATTGTGAATTATTAACTTTATAAAATGAATTATATGGAGTACCCGGACTATAAAATAATGCACCGTAAGGACCACCACCTTCACCTTTATTTAAAGTAGCTTCTGCCGTTCCACTTGCAGCATACGTAGGTTTAGGAATTTCGCCATTAAGTAATCCATTACCTGACTGAACTGACTCCATGTTAGAATACATTCCGCTATTTTGAGGGTATAAACTATAATAAGATGATGTATATGCAGCTAAATCAGGATTAATATCAGATGGTGCAAAAGCATAATATAAATCGGCAAATCCGTTATGATTCCAAACGCCTGTTGGGTATCCGGGAACAGTATCTGTCCATCCATAAGATTTTACTTTTGTTGTTGTAAATTTTCCAACATAACCATAATTAAATAAGTTGTTTTTGTTATATGGGTCCTGAACAGTTTGATTATAATTAGTATAATCGAATTGAATTTGATAAAAAGCGTTTTTAATAAGGGCAGTTGCATTTTCTTTTTCGTCGGCAGATTGGAATTTTTGTGTAATACGTGCGTATCCACGAATAGTACGGTCTATAACTTCTCCATTATTATTAGAATTAAATAATGAATTTGCATAAACTGCATCTCTATAATTATGATAGTCAAATGTAGCGCCAAAAGTAATGTTAACATTACGAGATGGCTTAACATCAATTTTTCCGGTTACCATCATTTCTTTGCTTTGTGCATCACTACGGGCTTTTACCTTCTTAAAATTATCGGGACCAAGAAATTCAGTATTTAATAAAGCACCTACACCAGTTTCGCTTCTGCGATAAGGATTGGCAAGCATTTGATTAACAACGCCATCTTTAGCTTTCCACCAACCAATAGCAGATGGTGTGTTATCAGCTTCGTAATTATAACTTGCCGATAAAAAGTAACCGGCAATAACATCCTTTTTTATTTTTGTGGAGTCGTTTTTGTCAACAGTTTTTTTAGAATATAATGGACCAGTGAACATTAATTCTGCAAGATTATAGTTGAAAGGGTCTAAAAATTTTGATGTTACTAATTCAACGTCTCCATAAGTTTCGCGGGAAGGCTCCTTTGTTGTAATGCTAATAACACCACCTGTAACATCGCCATATTTTGCAGGTACACCACCGGTAATTACTTCAACTTCTGAAGTTGCAGCTTTTGGCATATTGGAAGAGCCACGAACTTTAACGCCATCAATATAATAAACAGTAGCTTCGGAACGGGAACCGCGAATACTGCCAACTTCCCCTTTTTCGGAGTAAACGCCGCCAACTGTAGTTGCAACTGCATCGGCATTACGACCGGGCATTTTAGCAATTTCTTCGGAAGTAACTGCTCCACCGGTTGATGTTTGGTCTTTATTAATTAAAGGTACTTTATATTCTTTTACTTCAACTTCGTTTAATACTTGAGTTGATGCGGAAATTTTAAAGTCTTGAAAAGTGATTTTTCCTGACATTATTTTTAATCCTTTATATTGTAAGGTATGATAACCCACATAAGATGCTTTTACATCGTAATTTCCGGCAGGAATTGGCTTAATAACAAACTTGCCATCAAAATCAGTCATTCCACCTGTAAATATCTGACCATTAGACTCAATGCTAACATTTGCAAAAGCAATTGCTTCACCATTTGTGGCATCAATAACTTTACCTTGTAAAGTTCCAGATTGTGCAAAAACATTCGTAGAAATGCTCGCAACTGCAAAGATGAAAAAAATCTTCTTTAACATAATCTTTTGATTATTATTTCGTTAATACATTAATTTATTTTACTTAACACTTTTTAACAAGTCGGTAAATATAAAAAATGTATTTGAAAAACAACAAAATTATTTATTAATTATTTTTTTCATTTTATCAAATAATTTAATACAATTATAATTATATACGATAAAAAATCAAAGTATAAGTTCCCTAACAATATACTTTAATTTCCTAACAAAATAAAAAAGAGAATAAAGTTAAAAGGTTAATAAGGTGGGTTCTAATCCCGCCCAAAGCGGGACAAATAACATCATTGCGAAGGAAGGATTGACTGAAGCAATCTCAATACAGAGCTTCGTTTTTCCGTCAAGTCGGAACAAGTTGTGAGATGCTGAAATAAATTCAGAATGACGTAGTGCTTGATTTTTAGACTTATGTTTATTGTTTTACGTTTCACGTTTGTAGTTTATTGTTCATTGTTATATTGTCTGAACTATGATTTTTTGAATTTGATGATGGTTCGACACTTCGATAAACTCAGTGCAACGCTCTGCTCACCACAAGTTTTAGGATTTTAAAAATCGAGTGGTTTTAATATTTCAGAATAGATAATTGCTTTTTTTAATTCCTCAGGAGTAAATTTAATCTTAGAAGTTTCAGTTTTATTTGTTTTCACTTCTTTTATATTATCACTAACTTTAATATTAGGCACATTGTTTAATTTCATTTGAGTGGTATTATTAGAGGTAGTTTTTGGCTCAACTGTATGATTTTTAGAGATATTAGCAGGTTTAATGTCAGGGAAAAACGGCTCTTCTTCGCTTGCTCCTTGAACTCGTTGAGCTTTACCTTTTACAATGTTTGTTTTTTTCTTTTTAAAAGCAATGTTTACAATTGCAATTACAACAAAAATTATAATATAAACTATTATTCTTGGGGTTTCTTTTTCCATGGCCAATGTATTTTTGTGTTAGAAATTTTTGGCAATTTAATCTTTTTTCGCGAAAGTCGTTTGATTTTTGTTTCGGTAGGTTTATTATGATTGTGACGCTCTGCTATTCTTAAATCCTTTTTCATTCGCCTAACCACCCTTTTGTCTGTTCCTTTTTCTTTTGGATGGTCAACATGCTTCCAATTCTTTTTTTCTTCTTTTATTTCATTTCTTTCTTTTTTTTTCTCCTCTTTTTTTGTCTTTCGTGCAGCTATTTTCTGTGGATTCTTTTTAAAAATTGTTTTTAAATGAATATTTGTATGAATCTGCTTTTTTGGTGGCTTATCTATTGAGTATCGCTGAGAGTTGCTTATTAATGGTGAAAATAATATAACAACCATTAATATAATTGAGATTAGTGAAAATTTCCTTATTTTTGTACAAACTTTCAAAATGTAAATATGCTTTTGTCAAAAATACATATTTTTTTTATTGCAACTGCGTTTATTTTATTTTCGGATAGTTGTCGTAAAAAAGAAGAGCTTGTACCTAATGTTTCTGTGAATTTTACAATATTGCTTAGCGACCCCGAATTTAGCACACTTCAAACCATTGGTAATAATGTTTTTGTAACCGGTGGCGTTGCAGGAATAATAATTTACCGTTTTTCTCAAACAGAATTTGTTGCACTTGACCGTTGTTGTGCTTATCAACCATCGAAAAGATGTGCTGTATTGCCTGATACTGCAAATACTTTATTTCTAAAATGCCCGTGTTGCGGCTCAAAATTTTCTATATTAGATGGCTCTGTTCAAGCAGGACCAGCGGAACGCCCACTTACACAATATTCTGCTGTTTATGATGGTAGTAGCAATTCTGTTCATATTTCAAATTAAAGTTTGTCCCATTAATCGGGATACCTTAAATTCATTAGAAAAATATTCGAAAAAGCATCAGACTCAATTACCAGATAGAATATAAAAACATATAAAATATGTCAACACAACTCGTTATAGTAGATTATGGAATGGGTAACCTTAATTCTATCATGAAAAAACTTACACACCTTAAAGTAAGTGCTATTATTTCATCAAATCCACAGGACATTTTAAATGCCGATAAATTAATTCTGCCCGGCGTTGGACATTTTCAAAAAGCTGTTGAAAATATTAAAAAACTTAATTTATTTGATGTGTTAAATGAATATGTTTTATTAAAAAAGAAAACCATACTCGGAATATGTTTAGGTATGCAATTAATGGCAAATAAAAGCGAAGAGGGAAATGTTGAGGGTTTTGGTTGGATTGATGCTGAAGTAATAAAATTTAAAACAAATAACACATTAAAATATAAAATACCACATATTGGATGGAACCAAATTATTAAAACCAAAGAAAGTGCATTAATGAAAGATATTCCTAAGTTAGCAGAATTTTATTTTGTACATTCATATCATTTTAAATGTAATAATTCGTCTGATATACTTAACGAAACTGAATATGAATACAAATTCACTTCGGCAGTAGAAAAAGAGAATATCTTTGGGGTACAATATCATCCGGAAAAAAGCCACGATGTTGGAGAAAGGGTGCTGAGTAATTTTGTGAAATTATAACATTATTTTGGAATATGCAAAGTATCTAAATAAGTTCCATAACCTCCCCAAACGCCAAGTGCACCGCCCGAAATGTTTGAACGTGCCGAAACAGGAGTTGCAAATGGATTTCCATCGGTTATAAATTGTTGTTCAATAGAAAACCAAAAATTGTAATGTTCAACATCAATTGAGCAAAGTTTTACAACAACAGTTTGTCCTTTCCTGAAATAAAACCTTGATACTCCAGCCGAGTCGAGTCCATTATCATCGTACTTATTATCTTCTAAAGGATTCCGTCCTCGTTGCAAAGAATATTCGGCTTTTTGTCCGTTAAAAAATCTATCGTCAGAAACCGATGGGTATGGTCGTAAATAAACACTATCAATTCCCAAGATTTTTGTAAATGCACGGTAATAATTACCTAAAGTATCGGGGTCTTTTAAATAAAGCCAAACATATCCAAGAGTATCTTGATTAAAATCGGGCTTAAATTTTAAACTGTCAATTTTTACTGCATTAGGAATATATGTGCTGGCAGTAAATACTTTTCCACCAACCTCTACTTTAAGTTTATATGTTTTATTTGTTTTACCAATTATTGAACTTCCAACATATTTTAAAAACGGGAAAGTATAGGGGTCAACTGTTAATTGCAACGAATCGGTTGTTGTACCATCTGTTACAGAAACTTTTGCATTTTTAACAATCATATTATAAATCACAATTGAATCAACATGTGAAAAATAAGGTGTGTTAGTTGTTACAAATACCCAAGGGTGTTGCCCTGTTTCAATAGCTCCTTCAATTACTATTTTGGTTTCGGGTTTAGGTAATTTTACGGTAATTTCTTTTTCGCATGATGTAAAAACAGAGAATAAAAATACAGATAACAGAATGTTTAGAAATGAAGATTGGATTGCTTCCCCGAAAAAAAATCGGGGCAGGCGGTACCTCGCAATGACGAAATTGCTTCGAAATGAACCTACCAATGACGAACTATCTGTGTGCAGCTTGTTATTAATTTTCATTTTCTCAAAATTTAAAGTTAAATGTTAATGCCGGTAAAATTGAAAAAAGAGAAATTTGTTTTGCCGAAGTCTGTATAGAGTAATGCTGTAAGTCAACAACAGAATTAAAATAAATCATATAAGGATTGTATCTGTCGTAAACATTATAAATCGAAAAATTAAGCGACGACTCCCATTTTTTTTCTTTTTTAGGGAAATTGTAAGTAACAGAAACATCGGCTCTGTTATATGGTGTAAGCCGATAAGAATTTCGCGACATATATTCGTTAACAATCCTACCCTCAATCATATACATTGATGATGGCAAAGTTGTATTATCGCCGGTTGCATAAACAAAAATAGCTCCAAACGACCATTTTTCGTTTAAGTCGTAAGAAAATGTTACTGATAAATCGTGGCGGCGGTCATATTTGGCAGGATATTCCTGTCCGTCGTTAATTTCTTTAAAAAGTCTTGTAGTTTTAGACAATGTGTAACCAACCCATCCTGTAACTTTACCTACTCGTTTTTTAAAGAAAAACTCTGCACCATAAGATTTGCCGCTACCAAAAGTAAAATTATTATCGGGATTGTTGCCCATATTATCGTCGGAAGTAGTACCTTCTTTGTAATCAATAATGTTATCCATTTTTTTATAATACAACTCTACTGACGTTTCGAACATATCTTTTTTTAAATTTTTGAAGAACCCTATTGCATACTGGGTAGCAAATTGTGGTTTAATAATTTGTGTGCTGGGAATCCACAAGTCGGTTGGTAAAGTAGATGCCGACATACTTGCTAATTGAACATACTGATAATTTTGTGTGTAACTTGCTTTTATTGAAGTGCTTTTGTTTAAAGCAAAAAGAACCGAAGCTCTTGGTTCGGCATGCTTATATGTAACTAAAACATGACCGGGTTTATAAGTAATGGTATCCTTATTTTTACCAAATTCATCTAAAACATAACGTGTAAATGGTCCGATTTGCTGAAATAAAGTGCCTCTGACTCCTAATGAAAGTTTAACAAATTCATTAATATCGTATTCATCGGAAACATACAAGGCAATATCGTTTGCGTAATATTTTATTGTTTTACCTGTATTAAAATCAGTATTCCCAATTTTTGCAGTTGCACTGCTTGGAGTAAAAATATGATAAATATAATTAGCACCAAATTTAATAGTGTGTAAAACATTTGGAATATATGTGAAATCGTTTTTGATACTAAAATCGCGAACACCGCTATACATTTTAAACTCAAAATCGGACATTTCGCCTTGAAATTCGAAATGATAATCGCTAAATGTAGCTGTTGAATTTAAAAATAATTTATCGTTAAAAAGATGGTTCCAACGTAAAGATGTTGTTTCATTTCCCCATGGAAACCTCATCGAAAAATTATCTTTTTTATTTTTGTACGAAAACACATCGCGACCAAAATAGCCGCTTAAAAACAACCTGTCTTTATCGCTAAAACGATAGTTTATTTTTGCGTTTATATCGTAAAAAAAATATCCTGTTCCTTTTAAGTTGCCATTTACAAATGGTTTCATTAATACATCAATGTATGTTCTTCTTGCTGAAATAATATACGAGCATGTATCTTTTTTTATTGGTCCTTGAATTGTTAACCGTGAAGCTATAACTCCAATTCCACCATCAACTTGTGTTTTCTGGTTGTTACCTTCTTTCATAGTAACATCTATAACTGATGATAATCTGCCACCATATTGAGCAGGCATTCCGCCTTTTATAAGATTTACATCTTTTACAGCATCGGCATTAAAAACCGAAAAAAAACCAAACAAATGGCTGGCATTATAAACTACTGCATCATCGAGCAAAATTAAATTCTGATCGGGACCGCCCCCACGCACATAAAAACCTGCATTTCCTTCGCCACCAGATGAAACACCGGGCAAAAGCTGAATGGTTTTTAGAATATCTACTTCGCCCATAAATGCCGGAATTGATTTTATTTTCTCGATAGGTAACTTAAAGGTACTCATCTGAATATTTTCAACATTTTTGTTTGTACGCTCACCCGTAACAACTACCTCATTACTAATAATAACTGCTTCATCAAGTTGCACATTAATTTTAAAATCTTTATCAAGAATAATTTTTTTAGAATAATTTTTATATCCGAGATATGACACCATTACATTGTATTCGCCTTTAGGTAATGTGAGCGAAAAAAATCCGTAACTATTTGTAATTGTTCCTTTTGAAAGCTCGCTAACATAAACATTAGCTCCAATCATATCTTCGCCGGTACGTTTTTCGCGGATATATCCACTTATTGTAAATTTTTGTGAATAACTACTATAAACGCTAAATGTACAAATAAATATTATTACTAATGATTTTATAACACAGCCCGGATTAATAATATTATATTTGGAAAATAATTTCACAATAAGTTATTTTTTAAATTATGTAAAGTTGCAAATTTATTTATTTAATTAAAATTTGCTTTATGTAAAGGTTATTATAATTTTGCGAAATAATTAAAAATTAACGTTTTTTAAAAATTTAGGGGTATATCGCAGTTGAATCTCGTATCCCGCTTTGGCGGGATGGTCGGAAGTTCGAGTCTATATTTAATTAAGGTGGGTTTTAATCCGCTTATGCGGGACATTTTTTTGAATTTAGCAAACAGTGGCACGGTTTAAAACCGTGCCACTGTTTGCAATCTAAAATCGGGGTGTAGCGCAGTTGGCTAGCGTACTTGCATGGGGTGCAAGTGGTCGGAAGTTCGAGTCTTCTCACCCCGACAATTAAAAGGATTAAGTTGCATTAAATCAATTTAATCCTTTTTTTATTGCCCGACTATTGCCCAACATTTTATGAAACCCAGTAATTTTAGATAACTTTTTAATAGTGCAAAAAACAAGTGATTCTCTTATACCGTTACCATTAAAAATAAACACATAGATTTTCAGCAACTTGCAAATAATTTTTCACACAACCTTTATTTTGCACTATTATTTTAATTATATTTGCATTTATTAATTGAAATGTTTTTATACATTTGCAAGTTGAAACGTTCTTTAAAATAAAAATATAGAAGCGTTAGCTTTTATTCTTGTTTACGAAAACTGGTAATTTTCTGAATCTGATAAGAATAATAAGTGATACGTTCACGTCAAGGCGTGGACTAAACTTATTTGTCAGATTAGGTATACCAGTACCTCGTAAGCGAATATAGTTATAGTTCCACGCTTCTTCATTTAATAGCCATTTTGGAACTGGATGGCAAACAAATAACAATTTTTTAATTTTTTAAAAACAATTTTTTATGAAAAAACTTAATTTTGTGTTGATTGCAGTTGTTTTAACTTCTGCAATTACATTTACTACAAGTTGTAGTAAGAAAAAAGGGTGTACTGACAGTACAAGTACTAATTATGATGCCGACGCAAAAGAGGACGACGGAAGCTGTACATACAAGGGTAGCGTCCAATTTTGGTATAACAAAGCAACATCAGATAGTTTAGTTGCAAATGGAATTACCAGTTTAGCTATTTACGTTGATGGTGCAGTTGTTGGCTCTTATGCAACAAGTGTTTATTTTACAGGCGACCCAGCTTGTGGGCAATCAAATGTAGTAACCTCTACAAAAGATTTAGGTACTGTAAAAACTAAAACATTTCCTTACATGGGTAAGGATCAAAACGGTAATCAAATTTTGAATGGCAACATAACTTTTGATGCCACTATATCATGCACCTCGTGGCAATTGGTTTTTTAAACTTAAAAATTTTTATTATGAAAAAAATAAAAATTTTATTCGGACTTGTCATTATTGCAACAACGCTTTTGACATTTTCCTTTCGCCAAACGCAAACAGATAACGCTTTGGGAAGAGCAAACAAAACGAGCAATAAATTGATTTTCTTTTGGAACGACCCAATAAATGAATATGAAGTAGCATTTACATTCAAAAATCCTATTAAAAACTATAACTGCTTATCCCCGCAAAATATAATTGACGCAAGCATTAAAAACGGGAATGCCGAAGCTGCAGATCAAGGTAAGATTTTTGACGCATTAATTTTGGGAACTTCTCAGGACAGAGATATAGCAATTACCTGGAAAGATAAATCCAAAGATAATGCAATTGCAAGGGTAAGAAAAAATGAAGGCAAACTTGTTTTTATTGAATGTGAGCCAATAGGAAACTATGACATTGCTGGCAAATACAACATCTCTGGTGTAGGACAGCAACTTTTATTAGGTACTTGCCCGACACATCAAGAAAAAGTTGACAAACTTATTAAGAAGGCAGGCAAAGACAAATTGGAATTTGACGGAGTAATGTATGGCTCATCAAAAAATGATTTAGTAATTAAATTTAAATAGGTGGTGTTATACCCTATTTTGAAAGCCGGCAATTCACAAGTTGTAATTGCCGGTTTTTTTCGTGTTTAAATTAGTCCATTTCGGGACAGCTCCATATAACTTGTTTTTTTGTTATTATTTTCCACTATTATTTTATGGACATATCGCTTTTTTTATGTAAAAAACAGAAATTGTGTACCTTTGTTCTACGGTTAAGTGTTTCATATTGCAACTTTTTTTTGACGAGGAGAGGGTGTAAGTTCAATTAGTAAATGCAACTTTTTAGGTGAATGAGGGTTTTTAAAAG
>JAVHRE010000333.1:0-2487 GCA_036171495.1 Bacteroidales bacterium | reverse complement strand
GAGATTCCCGCATTCGCGGGAATGACGACAAAAAATGAACCCTTAATTCGCATTAATTATTCTATATTGGAGTAGAAAGAGGTAGGCAATTAAGAAATTTAATTTTTTTGTGCCTTTGTTGGAGATAATTTCAACTGTAGCATAGATATTATTTGAATTTAAAATTAATATCCTCTTTTAACAACCTTTTCGTAATCGGAAACTATCATCATCTTTACTAAATCATTAAAAGAAGTAGAATATTGCCAACCTAATATTTCTTTTGCTTTTGTTGGATTGCCAATAAGAAGTTCAACTTCTGTAGGGCGGTAATAAGAAGGACTTACCTCAACAACAGCATTTCCTTTTTTAATTCCAGGTAAAGAATATCCTTTATCAGTAACAGTTGTTACAATAGCTTTCTCGTTTTCGTTTTTCCCTTGCCATTCTAGTTCAACACCTAATTCGGAAAAAGTAAGATTTACAAATTCTCTAACCTTATGATTTTCGCCAGTGGCAAGAACAAAATCTTCTGCTACATTATGTTGCAATATTCGCCACATTCCTTCGCAATATTCTTTTGCATAACCCCAATCGCGCTTTGCATCCATGTTTCCAAGTATTAATTTCTCTTGTAAGCCAAGTGCTATTCGTGAAGCGGCTCGGGTAATTTTTCTTGTAACAAAAGTTTCGCCTCGCCTTGGACTTTCATGGTTAAACAATATGCCATTACTTGCAAAAAGATTGTATGCTTCGCGATAATTAATAATTGTCCAGTATGCAAATAATTTTGCCACACCATAAGGTGAACGTGGATAAAAAGGAGTTTTTTCGGATTGAGGAATTTCCAGAACTTTTCCGAACAATTCGCTTGTTGAAGCTTGGTAAAATTTTATTTGTTTAGAAATTCCTAATTCCCTAATTGCATCTAAAAAACGTAAAGTCCCTAATGCGTCAACCTGAGCGGTATAATCGGGTATGTCAAACGAAACTTTAACATGGCTTTGTGCACCGAGGTTATAAATTTCATCGGGTCGAATTTTTTCTAATGTTCTTAACAAACTTGATGGGTCAACTAAGTCACCATAATGCAGAAACATTGTTTTCCCATAAATATCAGTATTGTTATACAAATGGTCAATTCTGCCAGTATTAAAAGAACTCGAACGACGAATAATTCCGTGTACTTCGTATCCTTTTTCTAAAAGAATTTCGGCTAAATAACTTCCGTCTTGTCCGGTTATACCGGTGATTAAGGCTTTTTTCATTATAATTAATGTTATTATTAAACAGAATTTTATATAAATTTAAACGATAGAAGATTTATTGAATTGTGTTTTAGAGGTCATGGTTCGACTCCGCTCACCATGACAATGTACTCCGCTCATCTATTGTCATCCTGAGCGGAGTCGAAGGGTAACTATTACAACATCTTTAATGTTTTTCTGAAAAATTTTTATAAGCGATTCTTATTCCATCTTTTAATGAAGTTTTATGTTTCCATCCAAGTGAATGTAATTTTGAAACATCTAATAATTTACGTGGTGTTCCATCGGGTTTAGTTATGTCGAATTTTAAAACTCCATTATATCCTACAACATCTTTAACAATGTTTGCAAGTTCCTTAATGCTAACCTCGTCGCCGGTTCCAATGTTTGTCCATCCAGCTTCGTTGTAATTTTCCATTAAAAAAACACAGGCATCGGCAAGGTCATCGGCAAACATAAATTCGCGTAACGGGCTACCAGTTCCCCAGACAACCACTTCTGGCATATTATTAATTTTTGCTTCATGAAATCTACGAATTAGCGCAGGAAGCACATGTGAATTTTCGGGATGATAATTATCGTTTATTCCATATAAATTGGTTGGCATAACCGAAATAAAATTACAACCATATTGAGAACGATATGCGTCACACATTTTTAATCCAGCAATTTTAGCAATAGCATAAGGTTCATTAGTTGGTTCAAGAATACCCGTTAAAAGATGTTCTTCTTTCATCGGTTGTGGAGCGTGTTTTGGATAAATACATGAGGAACCCAGAAACAAAAGTTTTTTAACTCCAAACTGATATGAGGCATTAATAATATTTGCTTCAATCATCAAATTTTCATAAATAAACTGTGCTTTGTACGTGTTGTTAGCAAAAATTCCTCCTACTTTGGCAGCAGCCAGAAAGACATATTCCGGTTTGTGTTTTTCAAAAAAATCAAGAGTGCTTTTTTGAATTATTAAATTAAGTTCTTTAGATGATGCGGTTATAAAATTATTAAAACCTTTATTTACAAGTGAACGATGAATCGCAGAACCTACCATTCCAGTATGTCCGGCAATGTATATTTTGGAAGTTTTATTCATGTTTTATTTCGATAATTACAAATTTTGAACAAGCGAAATTTTAAAAATAAATATTTATATAGAACGTAACAATATATTTGGTATATTCTTATGGGGACTTCTAAAAATACCAAGTTCCAAGTACCAAATTTCAAATCCCAAATTTCA
>JAVHRE010000332.1:0-2506 GCA_036171495.1 Bacteroidales bacterium | reverse complement strand
AATATGGAATAAGTTCAATAAAAATCATATTAACTTTGACACTGATTAGTTACGATTCGTTAAAAGCAAAATTGCCGAAAGTACTTCAAACTTTAATGCGATTTAAGTATTTATTTTATCTTTGCAATAAATTATTTTCAATTTTATGAACCCTTCGGGCTATCCTTCAAAGTTACTCGAAAAAGCAGTAAATGAATTTTCTAAATTACCCGGAATTGGTAATAAAACTGCGTTTAGGTTGGTAATGCACTTGCTAAAACAAGGCAAATTTACTGTTTCTGAATTTGCAAATTCATTAATAACATTATCCGAAGAAATTAAGTATTGTAAACAATGTCATAACATTTCAGATAATGATATTTGTGAAATATGTAGTGATGCCCGACGCGATTTGGGTTTACTTTGTGTAGTAGAATCAGTTAAAGATGTAATGGCTATCGAAAACACTTATCAATATAAGGGACTTTATCATGTGCTTGGTGGATTAATTTCGCCAATGGATGGCATTAGTCCGTCTGAATTAAACATTTCTACTTTAGAAGAAAAAGCTGCTTCGGGCAAATGCCGCGAAATTATTTTAGCATTAAGTACAACAATGGAAGGCGATACAACAAACTTTTATATTTACAAAAAGCTCAGCAAATTTAATGTTGAAATTTCTACAATTGCCCGTGGTATTGCAGTTGGCGATGAGCTCGAATATACCGACGAAATTACATTAGGAAAATCTATTACAAACCGAGTACATTTTGAAGTAACAGTGAGGGGTTAAAATATTCTGTGTAAATGGTTAGTTAAATAATTAGTGTTAGAAAGAAAACTACTTAAAAATTACATTTGCTAACAATTTAGCCATTAAACTAAATAAGAGCAAATTCACATGTTTTCTTGCAGGCACTAATTAAAGAAGCATTTGCCTGCGCTTCCATATCAATCCACAAAAAGCAAATATTTATTAAAAAGAACAAAACTCCGTAGGAGTGCCCTGTTCATTATTCATACCAATCAAATAAATATTGTTCATTAATAATTAATCGTTAATAATTAATTGTTCTCAAGCATTCATATATTAACAATTTATCGTTAAATTTGCTTTTTTAAATTGTTCGGGCAAATACTAAAATGTTTCATGTGATTTATGAATGAAAATAAATATCAGCAATGTACTCGTTGCGTAATGGATAATTATGACCCGGGCATCACATTTGACAAAAACGGATATTGCAACTATTGCACAGAATATATAGAAAAAACATCGAAAAGAGTTTACTTAGGCAAAGAAACTGATAAAAAATTAACTCAACTCATTGAAAAAATTAAAGAAAGTGGCAAAAACAAGAAATACGATTGCATAATAGGAATTAGCGGCGGAGCAGATAGCTGTTATGCTACTTATCTATTAAAAAAATTAGGATTGCGGGCATTAGCTGTTCACATGGATAATGGATGGGATACAGAAGCTTCAGTAATAAATATCAGATACCTTGTTGATAAATTAGGATTTGATTACGAAAGTTATGTTCTTGATTGGGAGGAGTTTAAAGACTTGCAATTGGCATTATTAAAAGCGTCTGTTCCCGAATTGGAAAATCCCACAGACATTGCCACATTAGGTGCTTTGCATGAAATAGCCGAAATATTTAAAGTAAAATATATTATAAGTGGCGGAAACTTTGTAACCGAAGGCATTTTACCTAAAAGTTATCAATACAATTCTAAAGATATTAGATATTTAAAAGCCATTCTGAAACAATTTGGCACAAAAAAATTAAAAAAATTTCCGACATTTGGATGGTTAAAAGAAATGTATTTTAAATTTATTAAAGGCATTCGCATTATTTATATACTCAATTATATACCATATTCCAAAGATGAGGCAATAAAAATCTTGGAACAAGAATTAGGTTGGAAAAATCACGGAGGAAAACATTACGAATCCGTTTATACGCGATTTGTGCATTCATACCTTTTACCTGTAAAATTCAACATTGATTATCGCAAAGCTACATATTCAACACTTATTTGTGCAGGGACAATGACACGTGAAGAAGCATTAAAAGATTTGGCAATTATACCTTATGACATTACAAATATTGAAGACAATATTAATTATGTTTGTAAGAAATTGTGCATTTCTTTGCAAGAGTTTAATAGAATCATGAAAATTCCTCCCAAGACCTATAAAGACTATCCCAACAACAATAAGAAACTGGAATTTATCTACAAAGTTTACCGAAAACTTATGTACAGATAGATGTTTCTTTATTAGACATTTTTCCAAATATACCGAATTTTGGCAGATTTGCAAAAGCAAAAATGCTTAAATTCAGTTATAGTAAGCGTTTGAATTTGCTGTTTTTCGCAAACTCAAACAGTCGAAGTATAAATCCGATAGCTATCTGCTAATTCCTATTAATCCTTGTTAACTCATTTTGCAGCTATCCGATCATAAATTGAATGTTATACCATTACTTATTAAGTTTTAGTTCATAGTCCCGCTTAGGCG
>JAVHRE010000331.1:9029-12685 GCA_036171495.1 Bacteroidales bacterium | reverse complement strand
TTAACACTCTTTTTCTCAACATTCTTTTGTTTATATCTATGCAACAAAGTCATTTACAATTAAGCATTTACCATTAAAAATTAATTGTTAATGCTGAATTGTTAATGCTAAATTAATTTGCCATTTACAATTTACAATTAAGCATTTATCATTAATAATTAAACATTATTTAAGCTATGTGTAATAAAGAAAGTGTTTCTTTTATAAAAAACTTAACCACTTATATTGGAGAAGTTCCCGCTATTTATATCGAAAAGTTTACACGCGGGTTAGTTTTAAAATTAAAAGTAACTAAAGAAAGAGATTCAAAATATGGCGATTATTTGCCTTCTGTAAAAGGTAAACCACAAAGAATAACTGTAAACGGCAATCTCGATAAATTTTCATTTTTAATTACATTATTGCACGAGCTGGCTCATTTAAAAGCTTTTGAAATATATGGAAAAAAAATTAAATCGCATGGCAAAGAGTGGAAATCGGAATTTGTTAAAATTATTAATGATGCTATAACAAACAATTTATTCCCAAACGAATTTGCTGATATTATTAAAGAACAATATGTAATTAAGAAGGATTTCTCATATAGTTCAAGAATAAAAATTATTGATGCAATTAATAAACATTTAAACATTAATATACCTAAAAGATTAGAAGATTTTCCTGTTAATGCTTCAGTTTTATTAATTAACGGAATGCGTGTTAAAATTATTGGTACTAAACGTACAAGATATTTGTGCAGATGTATAAATGATAATAAAATGTATTATGTGCAAAAGAAAATAGAAGTGATACCTGAATAATGATTAATGATTAATGAATAACGATTAATGATTTATGCGAATCAAGGGTTGAAAAACACAAGAAATAACGCTTTTTACAGCATAAAAAACAATGTTTTCCGTCATTCCCGCGTAGAGAGCCAGATTAATATTTTCATTCCATTTTTTGTCTTCGCCAGTATGAAAAGAGAAGTTTGTACATGTTTTTTGTTCAATTCAGAAGCATCTTCTCCGAACAGGAGATTCCCGCATTCGCGGGAATGACGACAAAAAATGAACCCTTGATTCGCATTAAATAGAAATAGATAGAAATACAATTGAACAGTAAACGATGAAATTGTTACATTGCTATATGGTTAAATAACAATGAGACAATAAAACAATGAAACCAATTCCATCTAAAAAAATCCAATCCTTAATTCGCATATTTAACTCAATAACTCAATTAATGAAATAGTACCTTAAAGGCTTCTTCTACTTTAGAAACGGGAAATATTTCGATGCTGTATTTTGATAAATCAATTCCTTTAAGCCCATATTTCGAGATGAGCATTTTTTTAAAGCCGAGCTTTTGAGCTTCGCTTATTCTTTGCTCTATTCGGGAAACGGGACGAATTTCGCCTGTTAAGCCAATTTCGCCGGCAATGCACAGACTTTTTGAAACGGGACGGTCTAAATCAGACGAAAGTACCGCAGCTATTACTGCCAAATCTATTGCGGGGTCGCTTACTTTTATTCCGCCTGCAATATTTAAAAACACATCTTTTGCCGATAAACGAAAGCCGGCTCGTTTTTCTAATACTGCCAATAACATTCCGAGTCTTCGGGTATCAAATCCTGTTGATGAACGTTGGGGAATACCATAAGCAGCCGAGCTTACAAGTGCCTGAACTTCAATTAATATTGGTCTTATTCCTTCTAAGGTTGAAGCTACCACCGTTCCGCTTAAAATTTCGTCGGTGTGCGAAAGTAAAACATCAGAGGGATTAGGAACTTCTTTTAAACCTGTACTTTGCATTTCAAAAATTCCTATTTCACTTGTCGAGCCAAATCGGTTTTTTGTTGAACGTAATATTCTGTACAGATTGTTTAAATCGCCCTCAAAGGCAAGCACAGTGTCAACCATGTGTTCTAACACTTTTGGTCCGGCAATACTTCCTTCTTTATTTATATGACCAATTAAAAAAATGGGTTTGTTACTTTCTTTTGCATATTTAATAAAAGACGCAGTGCATTCTCTTACTTGCACAATTGAGCCAGGTGATGATTCAACTCTTTCCGATTGAACGGTTTGAATGGAGTCAATAATAATAATATCTGGCTCTAACTTATCAATTTGTAATAAAATACTATCAAGATTACTTTCGCAATACATATAACAGTTTTCACCTTTACCGCCAATACGTTCGGCACGAAGTTTAAGTTGCTGTTCGCTTTCTTCGCCCGAAACGTAAAGTATTTTATATGAGTTTACTCTTAACGAAAACTGCAACATTAATGTTGACTTGCCAATTCCGGGTTCGCCGCCAATAAGAATAACCGAACCTGGAACAATACCGCCACCTAAAACACGGTTTAACTCAACGCTTTTTGAATTTAGCCGAGGCTCGGGCGAAATGCTTATTTCTGAAACTAATTTAGGAACAACAGCTTCTTTTATTTTTCCTGAAACTGATTTTGTTGTTTTTATTATAGGTTCCTCAATGTATGTATTCCATTCGCCACAAGAAGTGCATTTACCAACCCATTTTGTAGATTCGGCTCCGCAATTACTGCAAAAGAAAGCAGATTTTTGTTTTGCCATATTTTATTAATTATTAATTATTAACGATTAATGATTAAAAGAAAAAAGATAAAAGTTATTGAGTTAGGAGTTAGGTTATTGGGTTAATAATTATCAGGTTATTGAGTTAATAACCAATAACTAAATAACTTAATAACAAATAACTTAATTTCCTATTAACTTAATAACTTAATAACCAATAACCTGACTTTCAACTTTACAAACTTATTTTTTTACAAATTCAATTCTGTTAAATGCTCCACCGGTATCGCCATTAATAAAAGCTGTACGTTCGATAATTAAGAATTTTTTAGTTAAAGTTAGAACTTCGTAAACGCCATCAATGCCGGAACCTAAGCTTGTAATAGTTAAATCAGGTCTTTTAAAGGCTTTTGCTTCAATTTTCCAGCTTGCAGTATCTGTAATTGTAGTATCGGTTGTTATTGAACGAATTATCTTTTTCTCGTTATTAAATGTCCAAGTTTGTATAGTGTTACCTACATCTGATAAATAAACATACTGCCATTTACCAGTTATTTTTTCTTCTTTCTTTTTTTGACAACCAAATGTAACAATTAAAAGAAGAATTAAAGTAAAAGGAATAATTTGTTTCATTTTTCACTATTTTGCTTTTCACTTTATTATTTGTGGCGTGTAAATTCTTTTCTTAAGTACGGAGACTGACATTGCAGAACAAGAATTTTTTTGTTAAGCTTTTCGATGTGATAATTGGCATCGCTATATGAGTCGAGTTTACTAATTAAAACATAGTATGATGTAAACTGTCTTTTTAAATCGTAATTAGCAGTATCTATAATTGTGTCGTTAGTAATTCTGTAAAGAACATTATTGGAAGTGAAATTATAAATTACTTTAGTTGATTGTTGTGCAGCAGTTTGTGGTAATAAATCCCATGAGCCGGTTAGTTTGTTCTCTTTTGACTTTGTACATCCTCCTATAATTGAAGATATTATAATCAAATAAAATAAAAATGTTTTAAGTTTCATTTTTGAAAATTTTAAACAAAGTTAAAAAATTTATGATTAATAAATTACGATTAAGGATTTAAAAATTCCGGTTCAATGTTTAATTGT
>JAVHRE010000331.1:0-8929 GCA_036171495.1 Bacteroidales bacterium | reverse complement strand
ACTTTGTTTATTGTTTTAACTTTTCACTATTTTACTTAAAATAGAAGTAGTTGAAAATCCTTCTACAAAATCAATTGTTTTTACTTCTCCACCTTTAGCAATAACTATATCGTTGCCAACAATATTTTCGATAGTATAATCGCTTCCTTTAACTAAAACATCGGGTTGAATTGTTTTAATAAGGTTGTAAGGTGTATCTTCTGAAAAAAGTACGACAGCATTAACAAACTGAAATGAAGCTAATATTAAAGCACGGCTTTCTTCGTCTTGTATAGGGCGGTTATTTCCTTTTAGTTTATTTACTGAACTATCAGTGTTTAGACCAATTATAAAAAAATCACCAAATTCTGCTGCTTTAGTCAGATATTCAATATGTCCACGGTGAATAATATCGAAACAGCCGTTTGTAAATACAATTTTCTGGTTTTTAAAATTCAGAAAAGATAACATTCTCGAAAATTCGGGAACTGAATAATTTTTATAAATTTTAGATTTAATAATTTCGAGCTTTTCCATAAATTAATTATTTAATTTTTTTTTGGCAAGAAATACTAAAAGCATAGCAATTGGACCTGTAATAAGTACCATAAGTGTTTGCGATTCGTGGCAAATAGTAGCGTAAAGTAATCCATCAGCTTGTGATATACCATATAACATAAGTCCAAGTGAAACTATCCAATGATATGCTCCAAAGCCGTTTTGAACAGGAGCCGACATTCCCAAACCTCCAATTGTTAATATAAAAAACGCATCAATAAAAGTTAAATTTTTTGTAGGTTCAATTGCAAAGAAAACTACGTAAGTCATAAGAACATACATTGTCCAAATAAATATTGTGTGGGCAAAAAACAATCCGAAATTTTTCATTTTAAAAACTGATTTTAGCCCATGAAATATACCTTTAATAAATATGTTAAGTTTTTGAAAAACGGTAATACCCATAAGTTTTTGTCTCATAAAAAACAAAAAGCTAAAAGAAAAAACTAATGCAGAAATTATAATAATCCAAAAAATATAAGAGGAAAAATACCTGTTGTAAAGTGGGTTAATAATTTCTTTGTTAAAAAACCCACCAACTTGTTTAAACTTAACAATTAACACAAATGCGATCATTAAAAGAAGGGTTAAAAAGTCAATAACTCTTTCGGTAATCACAGTTCCAATTAATTTATCCATTGGAATTTTATCGGTTTTATTAAGCGAACCGCAACGGGTTATTTCGCCTAAGCGAGGCATTGCGATATTTGCAAAATATGCAATAAAAACAGCCAGAATAGTATTTTTATTAGATGGAGAATATCCAAGTGGTTCAATTAAAATTTTCCATCTTAAAGCTCTGCTTATAAAACCTAAAATTGCAAAAATAAGTGATAACCCGACCCAGTAAAAATTAGCATTTTTAATACCATCCCAAAGTTTATAGAGGTCAACATTTTTAAAAGCTAAATAAAGAAGCAGTATTCCTACTAAAGGGAAAACTACAAAATTTAATATTATTCGGAATGTTTTCTTCAAAATATTACAATAAATGATTTGTAGCAGTATCGGGAAAAACTAACCAAGGTTTAAATGTTTTAGCTTCGTTAAAATCGAGAGCGCAATACGATAAAATTATTACTACATCGCCAACCGAAACTTTTCGTGCAGCAGGACCATTAAGGCAAATTACACCGGAATTTTTCTCGCCCTTAATTACATAAGTTTCAACTCTTTCGCCGTTATTCAAATTGAGTACCTGAACTTTTTCGTTTTCTATTATATTTGATGCTTCCATCAAAGCTTCATCAATGGTAATACTACCGACATATTGCAAATTTGCTTGAGTAACGGTAACTCTATGTATTTTAGATTTTAATACTTCGATTTTCATCGCAATTTTTATTAAACATTATTTTTAAAAAATTCCACAAAATTACAAAATTAATTGAATATTATCTATTAGCCGAACCTCACCACAAAAAACTGCAATACAGCATGTTATTGATTTGTGATTTTTTATTGATTGAATTATTTCGAGAGTTTCTGTATCAACTATTTCGATATATTCGGTTTTAAATTCATTTTCACTATCAATTGTGCTTTTAGACCAATTTATAAATTCATTAAACTTATTTTTTGTAATAAATTCTTTAAGTTTACTAATTGTAGCAAAAATAATTGAAGCTTTGCTAAATTGATTTTGAGTAAGTCTTGTGTTTCTTGAGCTAATTGCCAACCCATTTTCTTCTCTAATAATTGGACAAGCAATAATATTAACTTTAGAGTTTGTAATTTGAACTAATTTTTTTATTACTGCTAATTGTTGAAAATCTTTTTGTCCAAAATATGCCTTGTTGGGATTAATAATTTTGAATAAACGCTCAACTACTTTTGCAACACCTTGAAAATGTCCGGGACGAAATTTGCCTTCCATAATTGTTCCTAAATATCCTAAATCAAAAAACCTATTGTCGGGTTCGGGATATATTTCTTTTACAGATGGAATAAAAACAATATCGCAATTAACATTTTTTAATAAATTCAAATCCTTATCGTAGTCTTTTGGATATTTAACAAAATCCTGCTCGTTGTTAAATTGTATCGGATTTACGAAAATGCTAACAACAGTAATATTGTTTTGTTCTTTACTTGTATTTATTAACGACAAATGACCATTATGCAAAGCACCCATAGTTGGAACAAAGCCAATGGTTTTATTTTCGTTTTTGCAGCTTCTTATGTATGAGCTAATTTCATTTACCGTTTTAAAAACTTGCATAAAAAATGATTTGTGAAATAATTTAGAATTAATTGATTTATAAAAAAATGCGAATACTTAGTGTTAGAATGAAAACTACTTAAAAAAATTACATTTGATAGCGATTGCTAAATTGCTTTATTGTTAAATTGTTAAGCCACTAAATTGCTAAATAACAATGAAACAATAATAACAATGAAACATTTTTTATAATTGGTAAAGTCTGTGGCTAAAAAGAACAGGGGCTGAGTAGTTATACTTTCACATCATTTTTATCATTTCCTTTACAACATTTTCGGTGCCTTCGGCAATTTCTACTATAGTTGACTCGAGCATATAGCAGGGATTTGTAACTATTTTATTTATTTTATCTACAACAACTTCGCATTGTTTTGTGTTAATGTGAGTTGAGCCAAATTTTATTAAATCTTTTGCTGTTTTCTCATCTTGTCCGATAGTAAGTGTAACATTGCCTAACACATTTGCGATAATAGTTGGTGCAATGCACAATGCTCCAATGGGTTTATGATATGTAGCAATATCAATAATTGCTTTCTTTACTTCAGGATTTATTTTGGCTTTTGAACCTTTAAATGCGTAATCGGACAAGTTTTTTGCAGCCCCAAACCCACCTGGGAATATAAGTCCATCAAAATCAGAAGCTTTAAAAGCCGATAATGCTTTAATTTTTCCACGTGCAATACGGGCAGATTCTATTAAAACATTACGTTTTTCGTTCATCTCTTTACCTGTAAGGTGATTAATAACGTGGTGTTGCTCAATATCCGGTGCAAATATTTCGTAATCGGCACCTTGTTTTTTTATTGCTAACAAAGTTAATGTGGCTTCGTGAATTTCTGAGCCGTCATAAACGCCGCAACCAGAAAGTATTACAGCAATTTTTTTTGATTTAGTCATGTTAATATTTATTTGGTTTTAAATGCAAAAATACAAAAAAATGAGATAAAACAACACATTTTTTAAGTCCCAAATTTCAAAATCCAAATCCCAAGTTTCAAGTTCCAACCCCAAAGTTCCAAACCTGTGGTGAGCAGAGCCGAACCATTCCAAATTCTTCCCTTGGCAATTGTAATGAAATAACATGGTTATTTTATTTTGAATTATTAGCCGTAGCATTTATGCTACGGAAAAATGGAAATCATAATAAAGGCTTTAGCCACAGATATTTATTTTTGGCTAAAGCCAATTTGTTGGTTGTTTTATTTCAACGTCATAAATGACGTTGCTAATTATAAATTATTAGGTTATTTCGTAACAATTCCTTGGGGCTTTCTTCTCTTGGGATTTGTGGCTTGAAATTTTAAATGGCTTGATACTTCGATAAACTCAGTGCAACGCTTAGCTCACCATATGCAAGCTCGGGACAAGCTTTTTAAATAAGGGGGAATGGCTAAATTGTTATTCAACAACAATTTAACAATCGTTAGCAAATGCATCTTTTAAAGTAGTTTTCTTACAAACACTAATTACTTTTCAAAACTATAACCAATGCCCCATTCAATTACATCTGCTTTAAAAAAATGAGTTTTTAATGTGAGCGAAGCGGTTATGTTTTTCCATACTTTTGCTCGTAAACCAAATCTGCTGTATATTAATCCATCATCTTTGGCTTTAGTAAAAAAATAAATTCCGGTTTGCATAGTTATGGACACTTTGTTAAAAACTAAATCGTGCGATAAATGAATGCCTGAACGAAAATTATAAATATTTTTAAAAGCAATACTGTCGCTTTCTATTCTTGGTTTTAGCGAGGGGTCGTAAAAAATGTCTAATCCTGTACCAATTTTTCGGCGAAGTGTAATAATTCGTTCTGCTTTTAAACAAATTGCAGAAGGATAGTATTTTTTTCCATTTGGTGGCATATTTTCGCGTACACCTTTTGAGAACGAAAAACTATATTCGTTCTTTTTTGTGAAATTTGTTTTTAAATCTTCAATTGTTGGTTTTAAAGGCTCATGTACTTTGTTAAACGAATAAAATAAACTTAAATTTATTGATGGAATATTAAATCCTAAGTTTGGCTTTCGCCAAGCTCCATTGGAATAATGAGTATATTGTGTGCCGGAGGATAAACTAATGTTATCGGTAATTTTAAATTTTGCTGATAATCCGAAATCAATAAAAGCATTTGCTTGCGAACCTATGGCAAAATTATATATGTTATCAACAGTGTTAAAGTGATTTGAAAGAAATGCAATGCCTGTTCCAATATTATAAGAAAAATTAAACCGGTTATTTTTTTTAATTGGAATAACAATAAACCCATAAACAGCCGATACATTTCCTAAATATTCAGAATTGCCAAGGTTAGCATGATAAAATCCCAACCCAAGTTCCGGTGTTCTATAAAATACTTGCCATGGTTTATTGCCTTTTGTTCTGTAAGTGATTGTAATGTCGCATGCTTTTACATGTTTTTGTATTAGATAAACCATTGATGTACTATGAGGAATAATAAACCCATATCTTCCTTTTATGCCTACTGATATTTGTTTGTATAATGAATCCTGAGAAAATAAAGCTCTTGCACTAAAAACAAATAGAAAAATAATGCAACATTTTTTCGTCATAATTGAATAATTTTGCAAAAATATATTTTAAATAGAACTTACGCAAAAAAACAATATGACACGAATTACACTAATTTTCACTAATTTAATTCGTGTTAATTCGTGAAATTAGTGTCAACTTTATACTTAGTACATAATACTTAATACATTTTTTAATCTGTGTTAATCTGTGCAATCTGTGGCAAAAATGAACTTTAGCGTAAGTCATATTTTAAAAATTTACTTTTTCTACTTTCATTAAGTCGGTATATAATAAGTAACCTTCTATATTGTTGTATTTCATTTCTTTTATTAGATTCATGTACTTTGTTATTTGATTTTTATGTTTTTGAATTTCTTCCTGACCGGTTTTGTAATCAATTACAATTACTTTATCCTCATTAATTATAACACGGTCGGGGCGGTACACTTTTCCATTTTTCTCGATAATAGCTATTTCGGTAAGTGTTTTATTATTAGAGTTGAACCAATCGTTAACAAAGGGAATTTTAAAAAGAGCGTTAATTATTTCTGTAAGTTGTTTTTGTTCATCGAGCGAAATTTTTTCTAATGTACAAAATCGTTTTATTACGGTTTCAACATTGTCTTTGTTTTTTATTAAAGCTAAAATTTCATGTAACAATGTGCCAAACTTGATTTTGTTTTCCGATTCTTTGCTAATTGTTCCAAACGAATTATCAGCGATTAAAATTTCTGTATTAAAATAATTATATGTTGTTGAGGTTAATACATGCTTTTTTAAATCTTTCGATTCCTTATCTATTATAATGTTTTCGATATTGCCAATTTCGAGAGTTTGGTTTTCTTTATTATAAAATGAATTTAATTTTGATTTTTTTCCATTAATCGAAATTTCAACATCAGAAAACACGCTGTCATAGATTAAATTATAAATATATGTTGTTTCGGTTCTTTTGCCCACAGGACATGCAATTTGCAAAATTGATTTTGCTCGTGTTGTAGCAACATACAATAAATTAATATTATCTACTATTGAAAGAAGTGATTCTTCGAAATAATCTTTTGCAAAATATGAATATTGCATGTTTTTATCATATTGAATAGGGAAAACAGGCAATTCGTTAAAAGGCTCGTTTTTGCAAGTGCACCAAAGCAATGGTTTGTTTTTCGAAGGAAGTATTGCCCAGTCGGGAAAAGGAATTATTACAGCTTCGTATTGCATTCCCTTTGATTTATGAATTGTTACAACTTTAACTGCTTCTTTTTCATCGTTCATTGATATTAATTGCTTAGAGCTATTTTTGTCCCACCAATCAATAAAGTTTTCAGTATTTGCTAATGGTTTTGATGAAAAATTGCGGATACAATCTAAGAAATTTAAAATAAATGGTATTTCATCTTTATTTGAATATAAATCGAAAATGCTAATAAAATGTTCAACCATTTCGTAAATAGGTAAATTTGTGGTATTTATAAACTCTTGTGTTTTAAATGACTGTATGTTGTTAGAAATATTGTTGAACCAGATTTCAGGGTTTTCGCCATTCTTTTTTAAATACATGTAGTATTCGTTTACTAACAATGCTTTATTAATTTCGTCGTTAGGATTTATAGAAAATTTAATAAGCGAAACTAAAAAATTTACAGCTCCAGATGCAGTTAATACAAGCGATTCGCCTGAAATAACACGAAAGTCGGGGCAGGGATGAGTGCCATCGGATTTTTTATAATTAAACAATGTGGAAAACACTTCAGGAATAGTTTTATTATTTCTGATTAAAACGGCAATATCTTTAATCCCTCGGTTCCATAAGTCGAAAACAGTATTAGTAAGCCATTCGGAGTGAATTGTTTCGGTAAAAATATTTTTATCAATAAAGCTGATTTTAAGGTATCCATCGTTTTCAAATTTCTTTTTTGGAATATTTTGGTAATGTTCTTTATACAATAATTTGATTCTGTTTTTTTCGATTTCGTCTTCAATTATATCGCACGAAATATCAGGTAATATTGAGTACAGAGAATTGTTAAATGCAATAATATTGGGTTTGCTTCTGTAATTTTCGTCTAATGTAATAGTTTCAGGTTCAAATCTTTTTAAATCTTTTTGAAGGTGATTTGCAAGCAATTGCCAATTACTATTACGCCAGCGATAAATAGATTGTTTTACATCGCCAACAACTAAATTGTCGGAACCTTGAGCAAGACTATTTTCGATAAGCGGTAAAAAGTTTTTATATTGAAGTTGCGATGTATCCTGAAATTCGTCAATCATAAAATGATTGTAACGAGTTCCGGTTTTTTCGTAAACAAACGAAGCTCCATCGTTACCAATAATTTGCGACAAAAATTTCGGAATTTCGGATAACAAAAAGTACCCGTTTTTATTTGTGTATTCTTTAGACTCACGTGCAATTTCTGATAAAAGACCAAGATTGTAAAGATTTTTAAGAATTAAATTTGCTGAAACAAAATCGTATTTATTGTTTTCGATGTGATTAACTATATCGCTAAGTTTTTGTTTTATATTTGTTAAACAAAATTTTTCGACTTCTGTTTTATGTTTAGAATTACTTGAATACCAATTACCGTTTCCAGCAGCAAGTTCCTTATATGTTAAAAACGATTTAGAGTATATTGTTTCAAATTTGATGTTATTTGTTATTTTGAATACTTTATTTAAATAACTTACCAAACCTCTTGTTCCACCGATAAAATCCGATTCTTCAAAACCGGAATTATTAATTTTATTTAATACTGCTTTAATGTTTTCTTTAAGATAATTTATAAAATCGTTTCTTGTCTTTGTTAAGTTCTTTGTATATGAACTAAGGAAAACTTTGTCGTTAATTTTTTCAAAAAGTTCGTTTTGATAAACCGAAAATTTTTCTTTGAATATTTCTTTTCCTAAAGTAATTAATTCGTTTTCAAGTTTATAGCTTTTACCATCTTCAATTTTATTATTAATTAATTCCATTAACCAATTGGTATTTGGTTCATTTGGTTCAATAGATTCTAAAAGCTGTTTTACTGCTTCGGTAAGTACTTCTTCATCATCTAATAACAAATCAAAATTAAATTTAATATCGAGTTCAAATAAAAATGCTCTGAATATTTTTTGAAAAAAACTGTCAATTGTTGAAACCGAAAAGTTAGAGTAATTGTGAAGTATAAGGTTAAATGCTTGTTTTGCATTTTGTCTGATAACATCTTCAGGCAGTTTTAATTTGGCAATTAATGTTTCTAAATGATCGGAATGTTTATTTGACGATAGTAAAAAAAGTTCAGTTAAAATTCGTTCTTTCATTTCGTCGGTGGCTTTGTTTGTAAATGTTACAGCCAATATTTTGCGATATGAAAATGGGTTTATAACAATTAACCTTAAATATTCGTAAGTTAATTTATAAGTTTTTCCGGAGCCTGCCGAAGCTTTATATATTTTTAATGACATATTTTAAATTCCCAAAATATTTATAGTTTAAGAAAGTTCATTGTTAAAAAAAGTTTATTGTTCACTGTTCAAAAAAGTTTAAAGTTTCTGGTTTATAGTTAATTGCTATTTGTTATACATAGTCATATAATAGCATTAGGACTTACGCAGAAGTTTATTTTTGACACTTTGTTATGGTTATTAAGTTAT
>JAVHRE010000330.1:0-2539 GCA_036171495.1 Bacteroidales bacterium | reverse complement strand
AATACTTTCGAGTGGAGTATAACCCCATGGCTCATAATAAGATTGAAAAACCGACAAATCAAAACCTATTAACAAATCGTAATAAGGCAAATTAAAAATTCCATCAACACCATTGAAATAACAAGGTACAAAAACAACTTTAACCTTATCGGATGGGCTGTTATTCAGTTGCTTTTCTTTAATTTTATTTAGAATAGGGTCGTCACCGGCATCGTGCAAATTATGTGTAAGATATTCGTTTGTTATTGGATTGCTATAGTCGCAATTGTGAATACGTTCTAATAGTTCAGTTCGCGGACCAATATGATTAGCAGGTACAGTTATAAATGCAACAATATTATTTGTTACATTGGGATTATTGTTAATTTCGGCAAGGGCTTCAATAAAAATATCAATACCTTTATTTCTAAATTCATATCTTCCGCTATTAATAACCAGCAAACTATCTCTCGAAATTTTCTGATTAATAAGCGCTTCGGCAACATTAAAAAATTTATTTTTTGCAATTTGTCTTTTGTTATCAAATTCGGAATCGGAGGGTACAAATGAGTTTTCGAAACCATTTGGAGTAATAACATCTGCTTTTTTATTGTGAAACTGCACACATTCCCTATCGGTTATTTCGCTCACAACTGTAAAAGCATCGGCAGAGTTTGCCGATAACATTTCGAGCGATTGTTTCGATTGAATGCCGTATCTTTCTGCAATTTCATTAGCATTATACTTTGTTAAATCTTTGTATAAAGGAAGTCCGTTACCCGCAATAGAACGCCCAACGGTAGTTGCATGTGTAGTAAATAATGTTCCTATTTGGGGTACTTCTTTTTTAAGGTACAAAATCCCTGAACCGGTCATCCATTCATGAAAATGAGCTATAATTCTATCTTTTGATGTGTGCGAAAAATTGTAAAAACTTTCTATAATTTTAGCAGCCGCATAACCAAAAAGTGTTGGTTCAATATAATCCCATTGCCCGTGCAATGAGTCAAGGTGATAATTTTCCCAAAAATTGTAAAATATTTTATCTTTCTGACTAAAGTACGGCGTAAAATCAACTAAAATAACAATTGGTGAGCCTGCAATATTCCATCTCCCGATTGTAAATTTATGTCCTTCTATTTCGGCTTGTTTTCGCCATGTTTTAAATAAAAATTTATCTTCTGTAAATTCAGTGTTATGGTGCGATTCTTTTAAAACATTTGGACCGATAAGTATATAATTATCTTTTAAATCGTCAACAATTGATTTTGCTTTAGTTGATATAACGGTATAAATACCACCAACTTTATTGCAAACCTCCCAACTTACCTCAAATAGATAATCGGGTAAAAGTTTATTATCAGGCATATAGATTGATTGTTTATTTTACAATTAATTTTGTAAAGTTAAATTAATTCAAAAATTTTAAAAATATTTTAACAAAATATTTGCTAATATAATGGCAAACAAGTTGTTATAATGTTAAAGGTTTCATTATTGCCAAAAGCATGGCTAAACTATCACAAATTTGGGTTGAAATTTTAATTTTATGTGTTTTAATAATTTGTATATTTGCCAATAGAAATGGAAATTAAAAAAAAGCATGAATGAGCAAACTGTTTTTGAACAAATCAAACACATCAATGCCATTGGACAGGAGTATTGGAGTGCACGCGAATTATTCAAGACACTCGAATATATTAAATGGGATAAATTTTTAAATGTAATTGCAAAAGCAAAAGAAGCCTGTGAAAACAGCGGACAGCCGGTGTTTGATCATTTTCCCCGAACGGAGAAAATGATAGATTTGCCTAAAGGGGCTAAAAGAGATATTGGTGATTTGAATCTCACAAGATATGCCTGTTACCTGATTGTTCAGAATGCAGACCCTTCAAAAGAAGTTGTGGCTTTAGGGCAAACCTATTTTGCTTTTCAAACACGAAAAGCAGAGTTAATTGAAGAAGCATTTGAACAATTGGAAACTGAAGAAAAAAAGCGTCTTTTTCTTCGCAGGGAAATGGCAGAACACAATAAGCAATTAGCTGATGCTGCAAAATTAGCCGGTATTATCCAGCCCCAAGAATATGCCGTGTTTCAAAATCATGGTTACATGGGATTGTATAATGGATTAGGTGCAAAGGAAATTCATGATAAAAAAGGTTTAAATAAAAACCAAAACATTCTTGACCACATGGGAAGCACCGAATTAGCTGCCAATCTTTTTCGTGCAACACAAACAGAGGAAAAACTGAAACGTGATAAAATAAAAGGAAAACAAAAAGCCAACCAAACACACTATGAAGTTGGAAAAAAAGTAAGACAAACCATCAAGGAACTTGGAGGCACTATGCCGGAGAATTTGCCTACTCATGAAAGTATTAAAAAGGTGGAAACGAAAAAACATAAGGAAATTACAAAAGATAAAAATAGAAATTGATATTGTGATTGAAAAAATGAAAAATGTTGCTGTTTCAAATGGCTCTGCCTGCAGTTTAGCAATTGTTGAAACTTCTCATGTTTGTTCTTTTAATAATTTTTCTTTTCTGGAATTACCCCTCTC
>JAVHRE010000329.1:0-12830 GCA_036171495.1 Bacteroidales bacterium | reverse complement strand
TTCGTGGAGGGTTTTTTGTTTCTTTTTTGGTGGTGAAAAAAGAAAAATTAAAAAAATTAAAAACAAATCTCACGCACAAATATTTTTTTGCAATCGCTCAAACCCTTCCCTGACTTTAGATTTTACAAATTTGTACATTTCTCGTTGACAACTTTAACAAATCACAAGCATTTTTAACTCGTTGACATCAATTACATTGACATCAACTTACATAGCGGTAACACACGCTTAAAAAAAACTGGGCAGTTATGTGCAACTTGACAATTATAAAATATTTTGTAACTTTGTAGCGGTTTGACACTGACGAAGGTTAAATGCCCAGATTTTTTAAGCGTCAATCGTTATGTGCCATAGTTAAAAAGCTGCATGACAAATATTTAGAACTATTTATTGTCAAGTAAAAACAAATATTTATAAATAAGTTTCCATTTAATGAAACTATTGCTTATCTTTGCATAGAAAATTATTGAACAAATGGACAAACTATTTGATATTATATTTTTAGATGAAGCATTTGAACTTCTTAGTAGTCTTAATAAAAAGCACTACGAAAAAATTCTTTTTAATATTCGTAAGGCTCAGAATGAACACAATTCTGAACTTTTCAAAAAACTAAAAGACGAGATTTGGGAATTTAGAACACTTTATCAAGGGTTACAATATAGATTACTTGCATTTTGGGATAAAACAAATTCTGAAAACACATTGGTTGTTTCGACACATGGCTTTATAAAAAAGAGAAGTAACATACCTGACAATGAAATCCAAAAGGCAAAGCAATTGCGTATCAAATATTTTGAAAATAAAGAAAAACTTAAAAAAAATAAAAAACAATGAAAACATACACATTAGAAGAAGTTCAAGATAAACTCATCGGAAAAATCGGTACTCGCAACCGAGACAAGTTTGAGTTTGAATTACAAATGGATTTAATTGGAAAAGCCATTAAACAAACACGTAATGAACGCAATTTGACACAAGAAGAATTGGGAAAACTCATTAGCGTACAAAAAGCTCAAATTTTAAGAATTGAAAGTAATGCAAGCAATGTAACAATTGACACTTTATTACGAGTTTTTAGAGCGTTACAAGCAAAAGTGAAATTTCAAGTTGAATAGCCACATTTAAAAATTAGTTTAGGACAATAACTACGGTACATAACACAATCTACGAAAAACAACGTGCAGTTATGTGCAACTTGACAAATAACAATTAATGAATTAATGATTAACGAATAATGATTTAAGAAGTACAACCGCTATGAATGAGTATATGTATAATTACCACAAAAATCATAAATCATAAATCGCAAATCATAAATTTTTTAAAGGTTTGAAACTGACTGCGGTTAAATGCCCAGCTTTTTCAAGTGCCAAACGTTAGGCTTCATTGCAAAAAAAACTCCGAAATGACTTTAATAACAATTATAATATCAAGACACTTTGACTCAAAACCTGAAAATGAATAAAATGAATATCTTTGCCTGCAAATAAAAATTTTTCTTGAGAATGCCGAGAAAGCCTTCCACATATTTGCAACGATTACGATTTGCGTCATATTTAATTATTGCTGCAATAATTCCATATAGCTTAAGACTTGGACATTATTATCTCCACCAAAAAGAAATCCCGAATTTTTACATGAATGAATGGGATTTATTTGTATTCTGTATTGCAATAGCAATTGCGATTATGGTTGAAAATAAAACAACTAAGACTACTGATTACAAGCAAATTGTTAGCATTTTAGTACTTTTAATAATCCCTACCTGGGGTATGATGCGAACATCAAAAAATAGTTTTTGACAGTAATCTAATTTCACATTACCAATATAAAAATTTTGATTTGAATTATATAAAAGAAAAAATCTCTGCTCTTGAAATTGAAAAAGAAAAATTATTTCATTTATCTATAATATCATCAATATCATTTATGCTTTATTGCTTTTTTGTAACTGTTTTAAAGAATAAAAAAGGATGAGTCTGTTTCTATTAAAATATTTTTCAATTATTGTTATTAGTATAATGAGTGGATCATTACTAACAAAGTTTATTTTTCCTAAAATTGAATTTAAATTTGGTAAGAATCTATTTAATAAAAAAAATCTAAAAGCATTTGCGATTCAAAGTATATTCCCAATAATAATTGGTAGTGCTTTATTAATATTGATGTTGATACTTGACAAAACTGATAATGCTACTTCTCAAAATGTAGACAAAATAATTCAAGACCTTAAAACAAAGGAAAAACAAGATCAATTATTAAAAGACTTTCAAAAAAAACAAGAAATAATTAATATTCTACAAGAATATTTTGAAGCATACTCTGAGAAAAATATTGAAAGAATAGATTCATTTTATATTTTTCCACTCGAAAAGTTTTACACCTACCAGAATTTACCTAAAAAAGATGTAGAAGAAAGAGTGCGATTTTACTTTAATTGTAATCCAACAGTTTCTATGTTTAATGTGAATTTACAAAATACAGAAGTTGTTTTTAAAGGTAAAGACACCGTTCAAGTCTCGATAAAAATGAATGAAAACGATAATCGGACTATTTATACAAAAATTAAAATGAATGGAAGTAAAAAGATTTTTTCAATAGGTAATACAATAATGACAAATTATTATCCTGATGAAGATTTAAATACTAAACCTATTAAAAATAAAAATTCAAAGTAATTTTAATTCAAAATATATTCATAAAGACAAATTTAATAATTTATTACTTGTCTTTATAAAATGCAACGAAAGCCTAACACCACCTACGAAAACAACGAGCAGTAATGGGCAACTTGACACATTTAACATTAAATAAAATTCTTAACGGTTTGACACCGACTGCAAGTAAATGCCCGCCAAATCCAACATTGAACCGTTACTGCTAATAAGTAAAAAGACTACAAAACAGAAAACTCATTACATACTAACAGTTGAGAGTTTTGAGAAATGCTATTCAAAGCGGTGTGGTGTGCGTTCACGAATGGCTTTAGCCAATTATGGCTTAAATTACTTTTCTGTTTTTTTCTACTTTTTTACTTACAAAAATACTTATTTCAAATAATATCCATATTGGAAGTGCTACTATAGTCATAGTAAACGCATCACCCGAAGGAGTAATAAAAGCGGCTAAAATAGCTATTATTACAATTGTGTGTTTTCTGTATTTGCGTAAAAATGAAGATGATAGCAGTCCTATTTTAGTAAGAAAATAAATTAATACGGGTAGTTCAAAAACAATTCCCATTGCTAATGTAAGAATTGTTAAAATTGAAATATATGAATCAATTGAAATAAGGTTTTTAATATTTGAACTTAACTCATAAGTTGCAAGAAAATTAATTGAAAGAGGTGAAATTAAAAAGTATCCAAATAAAACTCCAAATAAAAATAAACCGGAAATGTATGCAATAATTCCTCTGGACGATTTTAATTCCTTTTCTTTGAGTGCCGGTTTAATAAAAAGCCACATTTGCCATGCTATATAAGGAAATGCTATTATTATTCCTGCAATTGTAGAAATTAATAAATGATATCTGAATTGCCCACCAATTTCTGTATTAATTAATTCTAATTTGAATGGCTGAAAACATAAACCATCAATGTTTAGTAAAGTGCCAATTTTGCAAAATGCTCTGTATGTAATAAATTTTGTATCACTTGGCAAAAGAATAATTGTGTTAAAAATGAAATCTTTATAAAAAAAAGCAACAATTGCGAGCACAAAAATTGCTATTATTGAACGAAAAAGATACTTTCTTAAAATATCTAAATGTCCCCAAAATGTTAAATCATGTTCTTTCTTTTTAAAGAACCCAAATAGAAATTTAAACATAAAATATACAATAAATCACTATTAATCAAATCATAAGATTTGGTATTGAAAACAAATAGTGATGTTTTTTTCTATTTGTTATTTTCTTGTAAAGGAGTTGAATTAATTTTGTCAGGTTTAGTAGTTTTAGTGTCGTTTATGTCCAAATCATCATAAACGCCATCTTTTGCTTTTTTAAATTCGTTCATCCCTCTGCCTAAACCACGCATAAGTTGAGGAATTTTTGTTCCGCCAAAAAGAAGTAAAACTATTACCAAAATGATAATAATTTCCTGACCACCGAACATGCCTAATAATACTTGATTTGTTATCATAACCTAAATTATTAAATGATAAATAATTAAAATTAAATTTATTTGTCTGAATTTTTTTTCAAATATATGAATAAAATATTAATAATTACTTTTAAATTAGTTAATTTTGAAATTATTTTTAATAATTATTATGATTTTATTTGAAGAAGCATTAAAAATAGTTTTACATAACGCCAAAATTATTGATATAGAGAGTGTTAAATTAATTGATTCGCTCAATAGAGTTTTAGCTCAGGATATTATTTCCGATATTGATATGCCACCTTTTAACAAATCGGCAGTTGATGGTTATACATGTAGAATGGTTGACATTTATAATAACCTTGAAATGCTCGAAACTATTGCTGCAGGTGATGTTCCCAAATATAGCTTATCTAATAACCAATGTTCTAAAATAATGACTGGTGCCATGTTACCTGCTGGTGCCGATTGTGTTTTAATGGTTGAATATGTTAAAAAAATTGATGAAAAACATATTCGCTTTACAAAAGAAAAAACAGGTGAAAACATTGCATATAAAGCCGAAGATATAAAAAAAGGTTCTATAGTATTAAATAAAGGAACTTTAATTAAGCCGCAACATATTGCACTAATTGCTTCGGTAGGTTATCCCGAACTAAAAGTTTATAAGCAACCAAAAGTCGCTGTTTTAACAACTGGTAGTGAGCTTGTTGAGCCAAACGTTATACCTTCTTTAGGGCAAATCAGAAACAGTAACTCATGGCAAATATATTCTCAAATTCAGAGAGTCAACGCTATTCCGGTTTATTTTGGAATTATTGAAGATACCGAAGAAAAAATTGATTTTGCAATAAAAAAAGCTATTGCCGAAAACGATATTGTTATTTTAACAGGCGGAGTTTCGATGGGCGACTTCGATTTTGTGCCCAAAATTTTAAAACAAAATAACGTTAATTTACTCTTCGAAAAAATTAAGATTCAACCAGGAAAACCTACTGTTTTTGGAATTCATAACAAATCGTACATTTTTGGCCTGCCAGGAAATCCCGTTTCTTCATTTGTTGTTTTTGAGCTTTTAGTTAAACCATTTTTACAAAAATTAATGGGATTAATAGAACCTCAAAACAATTTGTTATTACCTATTGGTGTGGATTTTAAAAGAAGTAAAGCCGACCGTTTGCTTTGGGTTCCATCAAAAATAAACTCAAAAGGAGAAGTCGTGCCAGTTGAATATCATGGCTCGGCTCATGTTTCGTCAATTTGCGATGCTGATATTATTTTTCCTGTTAATATTGATGTTTTTGAAATTAAAAAAGGAGATTTAGTTAATGTTAGACAAATATAACAGAAATATTTATTACTTAAGAATTTCTGTAACCGACCGTTGTAATTTAAGATGTGTTTATTGCATGCCCGAAGATGGTGTGAAATTAATAAACCACTGCGATATTTTATCATTCGAAGAAATATTTGAGTTTACGAAAATTGCAGTAAAATATGGAATTAATAAAGTTCGTATAACAGGTGGTGAACCACTTGTGCGAAAAAATATTGTAGAATTAATTAGAATGTTATCACAAATTAAAGAGTTGCAGGATTTATCATTAACAACAAACGGAATATTGTTAAAAGAATTTGCAAAACCATTAGCCGATGCTGGTTTAAAAAGGGTAAATATTAGTCTCGATACTTTAGATGAAAATAAATTTAAAGAAATTACAAGAGGTGGCGATGTTTATAAAGTTTTCGAAGGAATTGAAGCTGCAAAAAACGCTGGACTTGAACCCATTAAAATAAACTGCGTTATTCCAAAATCGCATAACGAACCAGATGCGGTTAAAGTTAAAGAATATTGTGATAACAACCATCTATTTATAAGATTTATTCATCAAATGAATTTAGAAACTGGCGAATTTTCGGTTGTTGAAGGTGGAACAGGAGGTGATTGTGAAAATTGTAACAAATTACGATTATCGAGCGATGGATATTTAAGACCTTGTTTGTTTAACGATATTAAATTTAATGTTAGAGAGTTGGGTGCCGAAAAAGCAATACAAACCGCTATCAAAAATAAACCTAAATGTGGAACATACAGCAAACAAAATAAGTTTAATATTATTGGAGGGTAAACTTTTCGTAACTACCTGTATGTTTGCTTTTTGAAATTTTAAGAATTACTTATGAAACATTCATGCTCAAAAACTTGGACACACTGCTTGTTCCGACTTGGCGGAAACTTGTTCCGATTGATAGATTTGACAACTTTTAAAAAGTTGTCAAATCTTTAAATATCAACTAATTAATAAAATATATGCAAATTGTTTTTCTAATAGGTTTTATGATAGAGTAGAGAAATGTTGTAAATGTATATGTTTACAGATTCAAACAGTAAGTTACTGAAAACTAATATTTAGTGTTTGCAAGAAAACTACTTTAAAAATTACATTTGCTAACAATTTAACAATTTAGCCATTGAACTAAATAAGAGCAAATTTATGTGTTTTTTTGCAGGCACTAAATAAACGAGGTGTATGTGTTTTTATTGTACTTGTTTTTCGAAACTTTCGTTATAGCACTATAGAGCTTGCCATAAGCGAAGCCGAAGAAGTTGGGGCAAATATTGATTTTTTAAAACTTTTTTTATACATTGTATTCAAAAAAAATTAATTTTGCAAATACAAAAAAATATAAATTATGAGCATTTTAGTAAATAAAAATTCACGAGTAATTGTTCAGGGATTTACTGGTAGCGAAGGCACTTTTCATGCCGGACAAATGATTGAATATGGTACAAATGTAGTTGGTGGAGTTACACCAGGAAAAGGTGGTCAAAAACATTTAGACCGTCCAATTTTTAATACAGTATCTGATGCTGTAAAAAATACGGGTGCCGATGTTTCTATAATTTTTGTACCTGCTGCTTTTTGTGCCGATGCAATTATGGAAGCTGCCGATGCAGGTATAAAATTAATTGTTGCAATTACCGAAGGTATTCCTGTAAGTAACATGGTTAAAGTGAAAGAGTATCTGCAATATAGAAATTCAAGATTAATTGGTCCAAATTGTCCTGGAATTATTACTCCAGGTGAAGCAAAAGTTGGAATTATGCCTGGCTTTGTTTTTCAAAAAGGTAAAATAGGAATAGTTTCAAAATCCGGAACTCTTACTTATGAAGCTGCTGACCAGGTAGTAAAAGCAGGTTTGGGTATTTCAACGGCTATTGGAATAGGAGGCGACCCAATTATTGGCACAACAACCAAAGAAGCTATTGAATTGTTTATGAGCGATCCCGAAACAGATGGTATAGTTATGATTGGCGAGATTGGTGGAAATCTTGAAGCCGATGCTGCCCGTTGGGTAAAAGCTCATGGAACAAAACCAGTAGTTGGTTTTATTGCTGGTCAAACTGCTCCAAAAGGACGTAGAATGGGACATGCAGGTGCAATTATTGGAGGAGCAGAAGATACCGCTGCTGCTAAAATGAAAATATTGAGCGAATGTGGAATTTATGTTGTTGAATCACCTGCATTAATTGGTAAAACTATGAATGAGGCTTTAAAAGTAATTAGTAACCAGTAATCAGTATATAAAGTGAAATTTGCCAAACATCATAAATCATAAATCAAAATTCATAAATTTCTTCAAATGGGCTTATTAACAGGAAAAACAGTTATTGTAACAGGCGCATCACGCGGAATTGGTCGGGCAATTGCACATTATTGTGCCAGCGAAGGTGCTTCGATAGCCTTTACAGATTTAAAAGTTGACGAAAATTTACTTTCACTCGAAAAAGAACTGAACGAAAAAGGTGTTAAAGCTAAAGGATACGCTTCTGATGCAAGTAATTATCAGTCTTCTCAAAATCTTATAGATGAAGTTGTAAAAGATTTTCAAACTATAGATGTTTTAGTAAATAATGCCGGAATTACACGTGATGCTTTGTTAATGAGAATGAGCGAAGAACAATGGGATTTGGTTATAAATGTTAATTTAAAGTCGGTTTTTAATATGACTAAAGCTGTTCAAAAAGTTATGTTGAAACAGCGTTCTGGTTCTATTGTAAATATAAGTTCAGTTGTTGGAGTTGGCGGTAATGCTGGTCAGGCAAATTATGCAGCTTCTAAAGCCGGCATTATTGGTTTTACGAAATCTATTGCAAAAGAACTTGGCAGCAGAAATGTGCGTTGTAATGCAATTGCACCAGGTTTTATTATGACTGATATGACAAAAACTTTGCCAGAAGATGTTATAAATGAATGGTTTCAGAAGATTCCACTTAAACGCGGAGGAACTCCAGAGGAAGTTGCAAAGGTTGTGGTTTTTTTAGGAAGCGATTTGTCTTCGTATGTTAGTGGGCAAGTTATTAATGTTTGCGGAGCAATGCAAACGTAAAATTTATAAAACAGGAACATAATAATGAATCGAATAGAACTGCAAAATAATATTATTAGGCAAGTATTAAATACTAATGATAATCAGTTGCTTGATTATTTAAACAGTATTTTAAGTAAAGGTAACGAATCAAATTTATACAAACTTTCAGATTTGGAAAAGTCTGTTGTAAAAGAAAGCCTGTCAGATTATTCTTTAAATAAAGTAATTTTAAATGATGACTTATTTTCAAGAAATGAAAAATGGTTAGAAGAATAATTTGGACAAGTAAAGCTGACTCTATTTTTTCGAACATACTTGAATTTTATATTGAACGAAACAAGTCTAAATTATATTATCAATTTAAACCTAACGAACTTATAATTCTTTTAGTATGGGATTGCAGGCAAAGTCTGGATTTTTTTAAATAGAATCATTACATAATGTTATTATTTAATTTAATTACAGATTATTCTATTTGGAATATTTTTCCATGTATTGGGATTGCATTTTTTTATTCATGGATTTTTTACCGTAGAGATGCATCGCTCGATGAAGTTCCTAATTGGTTAAAGAAAATAATTTCAATTGTAAGATTTGTTATTGTTTTTTTACTTGCATTTTTTCTACTATCACCAATGTTTCGATATTTATCAACTAATATCGAAAAACCAATTATAGTTTTTGCAGTGGATAATAGCAAATCAATTGCTATGGGTAAGGATTCATTATTTTACAAAAACGAATTTGAAAAGAAATTCAATACTTTAATTAAAACATTTAGTGATAATTATGAAATTTACAAATATAGTTTTGGCGATATTCCTAAAAATCTTGACTCACTTAAGTTTAATGATAACTATACCGATTTTTCAAAACTATTCGATTACATTCAATCAACTTGTGCTAATAAAAATATTGGTGCAATTATAATAGCTTCAGATGGTTTGTATAATTCAGGAATAAACCCGGCATATTTAAAAACTGGCTTAAATTGTCCTGTTTATACTATTACGCTTGGCGACACTACTATTCAAAAAGATTTAAGTATCGAAAATGTTATAAATAACAAGGTTGCATTTTTAGGAAATACATTTTCAATTAAAGTAAATGCAAAATGCAATAAATTTAAAGGTGAAAACTTAGAACTAATTGTATATCATAATAATAGTGTTGTTGCAAAATCTAATAATTTAATAAATTCAGATGATTTTACAAATGAATCAATTTTTGAAATTAAAGCCAATGAAGCTGGTTTGCAGCATTATAAAATTGTTTTAACCCAGAAAAAGAACGAAATAACTTATGTTAATAATTATCAAGATATTGTAGTTGATGTTATTAATTCAAAACAAAAAATTTTGCTGTTGGTAAATTCGCCACATCCTGATGCAGGAGCAATAAAATCGGCAATTGAAACAAATCCTAATTTTGAATTAACTTATTCTTTAGCCGATGAATATAAAGGGAATTTTACTGATTATAATTTGATTATTTTGTATCAGTTGCCTTCAAAAAATAATTCGGCAACACAAATTATTCAAAACTCAATAAACTCGAAAGTTCCAATGTTATTTGTTATTGGCTCGCAGTCGTCGTTAAATGCTTTTAATAAAATATCTACAGGACTACAAATAAACCAGTCGAGCACTAAATTTGATGAAGCATATCCTTTATTTAACAACAGTTTTGTTCAATTTCTATTGCCGCAAAATTTTCAAGAATTAATAAACGACTTTCCACCTTTAAATGTTCCTTTTGGTGATTATAGGGCAAATTCTACCGCATTAGTTTTATTTCAGCAAAGGATTAAATCAGTTTCAACTTCAAAACCTTTAGTTTTATTTTTCGATAATTTTAACGATACTAAAGTTGGAATTATATGTGGCGAAGGATTTTGGCGTTGGAGACTAAAAGATTATTTTAAAAACTCAAATCATGAATTGTTTAATGAATTAATTAATAAGGTAGTACAATATCTTTCGGTAAAAATAAAAAAAGAAAAATTTAATATTTCGTACAAAAATATTTATTCCGAAAATGAACCGGTAATATTCGGAGCAGAACTTTATAACGATAATTTCGAGTTAGTTAACGAGCCCGATGTTTTAATTGATATTATTAATGAACAGAAAAAAAAATTCTCATATTCATTCTCAAAAAACGGTCAGTTTTATAGTTTAAATGTTAGTAAATTAAAACCAGGAGATTATACATTTCTTGCTTCTACACAATTAGGTGCTCAAAAATATATTAAAAATGGAAAATTTGTAATTAATACCATTAATGTAGAAAGTGCCAAACTTGTTGCAAATAATAAGTTGATGGAGCAATTAGCGTTAAAAAATAATGGGAGAAATTATAATATTAATTCAATGAATTTGTTAACCAACGAAATTTCTAAAAACAAAAACATAGTTTCTGTTTCATATACCGAAAAGAAATTAACCGAATTGATTAATTTAAAATTAATATTTTTTACCTTAATTTTGTTGTTGAGTTTCGAATGGCTTATTAGAAAAATGTTTGGAAGTTACTAATTATATGAAAAATTTCAAATAACAATTGCAGATAAATCACAAACAATTAAATATTAAATGAAAAAATTAAACATTTATATTATTTTAGTTTTTGCAATAACTCTTTTTTCCTGCAAAACGTCATCAGTTTCAATACAGGTACTTGTACCGGCAGATATTAATGTACCTTTAAATATTAAAAACTTGGTAGCAATTAACAGAAGTTTGCCTGCAAAAGGTGAGGGGTTTAATAATGTTGTTGAGGGAATTGTTACAGGCGAAGGTCTTTTTGTTGACAGAGATGCTTCGAGACGTACAATTGATGGTTTGGGAAACGCACTAACATCATCGCCACGATTTACAATTAAAGTTCCAACTAATATTGATTTAAAAGGAACCGGTACTGCTCAATGGCCAATTCCAATTGAATGGTCGCAGGTCGAAAAAATTTGCAAAGACAATAATGCCGATGCTTTGCTAGTTCTCGAAACTTTCGATTCTAATGCTTCGCATAATGTTACATCAAAAACAAACACAAAAACAGTTGATGGAAAGCAAGTTAGTTATTTGGAATTTTATGCTCATCTTGGAATTGCAATAAATGCCGGTTGGAGAATATACGAGCCAAAAAATAAAAAGATAATTGACCAAAATGTATATGTAGATGCTATGAATTGGGACAAAACAGGTGCTACCGAAAAAGAAGCAATAAGTTATTTACCAAGTCAAAGAAATGCTACTATGGATGCAGGTTATTTTGCTGGACAACAATATGCAAAAAGAATTTCTCCAACTTGGGTAAATGTTAGCAGAATGTATTATATTAAAGGTAACGATGCTTTAATAAATGCAAAATTAAAAGTACGAGTAAATAAATGGGACGAAGCTGCCGAGTTATGGCAAAATGCTTTAAAAGACCCCAATCAAAAAGTTGCTGGCAGGGCAGCATATAACCTTGCACTTGCTTCTGAAATGGACGGAAAATTAGACATTGCAATTGAATGGGCTAAAAAAGCTTATTCTGATTATGGGAATAAAGCAGGAAGAAGCTATACAAATATTCTTTATAAACGTTTGAATGATCAGGAAAAGTTAAAACAACAAATGCAATAAAATGACTCCACAAGTTATTCTTATAATAATAATCAGTTTAGTAGTATTTGGATTTGTTTTTGAGCAAATTCTCGAATATCTTAATTATAAAAACCTTTCGCCTATTCAACCGCCCGAAGCCGAAAATATTTACGACAACGAAAAGTATTTAAATCAGTATAATTATCAAATAACAAATTACAAATTTGGTTTGTACGAAAGTTCACTCGGTTTTATTTTAAGTTTTTTAATGCTCGTTTTTTATGGCTTTGCTTTTGTTGATTCAATTGCCAGAGAATTAGTAATTGATGAAAGGTTAGTTATTTTAGTGTTTTTTGGATTACTGTTTTTTACGTTCGATTTAATTTCTTTACCTTTTAATATTTACGATACTTTTGTTATAGAGGCAAAATTTGGCTTTAATAAATCAACTCCCAGAATTTTTATCCTTGATAAATTAAAAAGTTGGTTATTGAGTATTGTTATTGGTGCTCCTGTTATTATTGCTGTTTATTGGTTTTACAATAAAACAGGTTCAATGTTTTGGATTTATACATTTTTACTATTTGTTGGAATTTCACTGTTTTTCATGTTGTTTTATTCAAATTTAATAGTTCCACTTTTTAATAAACAAAAACCATTAGAAGAAGGCGAGTTAAAAACAGCAATAAAAGAATTTGCTAATAAAGTAAATTTCTCATTAAAAGATATTTATGTAATTGATGGCTCAAAACGTTCA
>JAVHRE010000328.1:0-12862 GCA_036171495.1 Bacteroidales bacterium | reverse complement strand
CCCTTGTCAAATCCCTTCGGGATTAATACCGATGCGTAACATCAGTTAATAATAAATCTTCCTATTTTTAGTTAAAAACTATTTTATTTCCTTCGTTTGTGTCTTCACAAATGATTTGCAATCTCTTTTCAAACAGTTCCAAGCATCTCTGCGGAATTTAGCATTCGATAGTTCGACAAGCTCACTACAAGCTAAGCTCATGGCAGGTAGTTGCATTAGTTGTTGTAGCGTAGCTACTAAATCTTTGTAGAAAAAAACAAACAAGGGGGCATGTTCCCTTCAAACCCCATCGGGGGCGATCCCGCTTTTGCGCATTGGCGTCAAGCTAAAAAGATATTTTCATAATGTTTCGCTCCTACGGAGCGATAAACAGGAGGGGTGAAATTATGTTCTACCAAGATTTTACCCCGCTGGGGTATGCTCAGCTCCGTTAGGAGCGTAATCTTGGTAGAAAAAAAATAAAAATAAATATAAGCTCCATTATAAGCGAAATAAATAATTTCGCATTACCTTTATTGTTAATATAATACATCGTTTTTTCATATATTAGCTTGACGCGTATGCGCTTTTGCGGGATGGAATGCTTCAATTTCAGTGGATTTCATTCGTTTATATGAATTTTTGTCGGTTGATATTGATTTTTTTTAAATTTTATTCATTAATAAATTAAAATGTATAATTTTACCACAAATAAATATTACAAAATTGAAATGGACGAAGGACCTGCGAGTTCCCAGTTATTTTTAAAACCCAGATACAGCAGTTTGCTCCGTTAAATTTCTGGCAAGCACTCTTCTGTATCATAATTAAAGAAAGGAGAGACGCTATTATGACTTCACAACTTACGTTTTACTTGAGCCAAATTATTAGCAATAAAATTTATGATGCTGATGGCAATTATTTAGGACGAATTTTAGATTTGCTCGTTCAACATCAGCAAAATGTTAACTTACCTGCTGATTCCGGAAGACCCAAAGTAATATCAATAAAGACAAAAATTGAAGGGAAAATAAAATTTTTAGATTTTTCATTTTTTGAGATTTCCCGTATAGAAAATAAATATATTTTTTCTTGTAAAAACATCGTTGAGCTTAATCAGGAAGTAATAAAATCTTCATTGTTCCTTGTTAAAAACGTGCTTGATAAGCAGATAGTAGATATTAATGGACGTAAGTTAGTTAGGGTAAATGATATTAGATTAATTGTTGTTTCTACCGGAACTTATGTCGTTGCAGTTGATATAGGTACCGAAGGCTTACTTCGTCGAATAGGTATTTCCGGCGCTGTAAATAAAATTATGAGTATCGCAAATAGTAAACTTAATACAAATTTTATTTTATGGGATGATGTTGAAACAATAGACCACTCAAATTCGAATATAAAATTATCTCGTACTTCTTCAAAACTGCATACGCTTCATCCTTCGGATTTAGCCGACATTATTGAGGAAATGGGTAAATCAACACGAACTAAAGTTTTTGCATCTTTAGATGAGGAAAAAGCAGCCGACGTACTGGAAGAAATGGAACCTTCGGCACAGGCACATATCATCGAAAGTCTTTCAATTGAAAAGGCTGCAGATGTTCTTGAAAAAATGCCCGCTGATGAAGTTGCCGACCTTTTAGATTCGCTTGAAAAAGATAAAGCTGAATTGTTGTTGAATGAAATGGAAAAAGAAACTTCAGAAGAAGTGCGGGAGTTGCTTTTATATGACAACAAAAAAGTAGGCAGTTTAATGACAACAGATTTCATTACATTCAGAGCTACCATGACAATTGAGGAAACATTAAAAGCATTGAGACTTCAAAAACCCGAAGCTGATACAATTTATTCTCTGTTTGTTACCGATGCCGATGAAAAACTTTTAGCTTCTGTTTCAATTCGCGATTTAGTAATTTCGGAACCTAATGTTACATTAGCCCAAATTATGCGAAGGTATTTAATTAGCGTTTATGACGATGATAAAATTGATTCATTGGCAGGAATAATTTCAAAATACAATCTACTTGCAATACCAGTAACAAATCACGAGATGAAAATGGAAGGTATGGTTGTTATTGATGATATTGTTGAGGATCTGCTAAATAAAGGAAAAACAAAGTAGGCAGGAAGGATTTTGCAATGTTGAATTACAAGAATTTTAGCAGAAGAAGAAAATCTATATTCAGGAATATTATATTGTTTCTGGCAATTCTTGGTCCCGGAATAATTACTGGAAGTGTGGATAATGATGCTGGTGGTATAACAACATACTCAGTTGCCGGCGCTTTGTATGGATATAATTTGCTTTGGACAATGGTTCCTGCATTTATTGTTCTGTTTGTAGTTCAGGAAATGAATGCCCGAATGGGAATTGTTACCGGCAAAGGACTGGCTGATTTAATTCGGGAAAATACAGGTGTTAAAGTTACTTTTTTTATTTTTATTGGTTTATTAATTGCCGATATTGGAAATACTACAACTGAATTTGCCGGTGTTGCAGGGAGTATGCAGGTGTTTAGTATTAGTAAATATATTTCAGTTCCTATTTCTGCTATTTTAGTTTGGGTATTGGTAGTAAAAGGAAACTATAAAATTTCAGAAAGAATATTTATGATTTTTAGTGCATTTCTATTAGTATATGTTGTTTCTGCAATTTTGGGAAAACCACATTGGAGTGAGATTGGTGAAGCGATGTATCATCCTAAATTACAACATGATGTTGGATATTTATCTGTTGTTATTGGTATTATTGGAACCACAATTGCTCCCTGGATGCAATTTTATATGCAGTCGGCTGTAATTGAAAAAGGTATTAAAATAAAAGATTATAAATTTACTGTTTGGGATGTTTTAATTGGTAGCATTATTACAGTTGTGGTTGCATTTTTTATAATTGTAGCCTGTGCTTCAACTTTATATAAAAATGGAATTAAAATTGAAGAAGCAAAAGACGCAGCTCTTGCCTTAAAACCACTTGCCGGAAATCTGGCTTCTGCCACTTTTTCTTTTGGACTTTTTATTGCTTCAATTTTTTCTGCTACTATTTTACCTGTAGCCACTGCTTTTTATGTTTGCGAAGCTTTTGGTTTTGAAGCAGGAATTGATAAAAAATGGAAAGAAGCACCTCGGTTTTATTGGTTGTTTACAATTATTATAATTATTGGTGCAGGCATTATTTTATTTCCAAATGCACCTTTAATTCTTATTACTCTTTGGTCGCAGGTGGCAAATGGAATTCTTTTACCTGTTGTTCTTGTTTGTATGATAATAATTGTAAATAACAAAGAAGTAATGGGAAAATACGTTAATAAACCTTTGAATAATATAATTGGATGGACAACGATTATCATACTTATTGGTTTATCTTTTACATTGTTAGTAGTCTCTTTGTTTGGGTAATTATTCGATTAAATTCAAGAGATTATTAACAAAATATTTTTTTTTATTCGAAATCATTTACAATTTAAAAAGATATTTAACTTTGATATTCGTTAAATCACATAGTTGAATGAAAAAAATTATAATAATATTTCTTTTTGTTATTTCAGCAATTGTTGCAAAATCACAGGAAATGCTTGGTATTATTGGCAGTACAAATGCGGGAGTAAATGTAACATCTATAAACCCCAGTTTAATGGCAGATTCAAAGTATTATCTTGATGCCAATGTTTTAACAACCAATTTGTTTTATCAAACAGATTTAGTTAAAAATGGGTATGGTAATTTCAGGCTAAATGGTCCATCATTTATGATAAATAACGGAAGCCATTCTTTTGCTTTTGTTAATGCTGCCCGAACCGACATTTCATTTAAGAAAACATCAAGCAGTAATGGTATATATAATGAATTTAATGTTGCCGGAATTGCTTGGGGCGAAGTAGGCATAAGCTATGCATATATTTTTAAAAGAGTCGAAAAATCAGTTTGGTCAGCCGGTGCAACCATTAAGTTTTTATTTGGTGCAGGTGGCGCTTATTATGCTAGTTCAAGTGCCGGCAATTCTTTTAATAATTCTGCAATAGATAATATTCAAAATAGTGGCTTGATAGGCGGAGGCGGAATGGGTTTTGGAAAAGGTTTAGGTTTTGATGTTGGTTTAACCTATCAGAAAAAAATTAATAAAGAAAGTTTGAAACCTTTTACAAGACTGTGTCAACAAAAATATTACGATTATAAATATAAAATAGGTATTTCAATTATTGATATTGGTGCATTAAGATTTTCTAAAAGCGTTAGTTCTACAAATTTTAATGCTAATCTTACAGGGCACGATACTACAAATACAAATTTAGATTCTACTTATAATTCTAAAAATTCTTCTTTAAATCAAAAGAAATTTTCTGTTGCATTACCTACAGCTATTTGCGTTCAGGTTGATTACCATTTACAAAAACATTGGTATTTTAATGGACTGTTTGTTCAATCTTTACAGCTTGCAAATTACTACGTTAGACGGCCAACAATGTTTTCGTTTGCTCCCAGATACGAGAAAAAACTTTATGAAATTAGTTTGCCGGTTTCTGTTTCCGATTTTAAATATTACAGAGTAGGTTTAGCATTTCGTTTCTGGAAAATAACAATTGGCAGCGATAATTTGTTTGGTTCGCTTGGTGTTGGCGTAAACAAAGGGTTCGACTTTTATTTAGCAATAAAAATTAATTTTTTAAAAGGAAAATGCAGAGAAAGAAAGCACAAAAATTAATTTAGAGGACTTCTAATTCCGCCTAAAGCGGGACAGGTTCGTCATGCTGAACTTGATTCAGCATCTCACAACTTGTTCCGACTTGACGGAAACTTGTTCCGACTTGGCGGAAAAACGAAGCTCTGTATTGAGATTGCCACAGTCAATCCTTCCTTCGCAGTGACACTATTTGAATTTTCAGAATCCACCTAAAGTTAAAATTTGTAAAATCAATTCTTGTTGGATTTATTTTGTTCTAATTCTTTAATTAAATTCTGGTATTCTTTTAAACGGGGAATAGCATTTTTCTGCTCTTCGGCGAATGCTTTTTGAGCATATTTATTTGCTTCATTAAAGTTTCCTAAATTCTTGTATATACGTGCTTTACTTAATGTTATTTCGGGAACTTGATAATTTTTCTTTATTAAATAATCACACCATTCTATAGTCTTTTTCAGATAATTGCTGTCTGTAACATTTTTGCTTATGTTATTTGTTATTTGTGATAATTCAGTATTATCTATTTGCTCTATTCCAATTTTATTTATGTATTTATCGGCAGTAATTGCATATTGTTGCCAATTTAACTCTCTACTAGTAATATAATATTGCATTTCTACTTTATAAAATATTTTTACTGAATCTTTAAAATGAAATGGTTCTATAATTTTGTTGATTGCTTTAGGTAGTGGGAGAGGGTCTTTTTGTAAAGCTAAACCCCAAAGTGATTTTGTGATAATTGTTACAATACGGTTTTCAATTCTTTGTTTTCCGTAAAGTTGTGAAAATTTCTCTTGATTATTTGCTAAAAATTTAAACTCACGCATGTTGTTATTAACAATATACCATTCAATTAAAATTAAATTTATTTCTTTAAAAAGTTCCGTGTCGGCTTGGGTTATAAAATATTCGTTAATGTCGTATGAGATATTCAAATTTGCACATTCCAAAGCATATTTTGCAAGAAATTCGGGTTCGCGGTTTCCTGAATTATATTTTCGTAACAAGCTGCCATAATTATTTTCAAAGTCGAGAGCTTTTTTGCCAGTTTTAATAAATTCGGCAGTGTCGCAACCACCAAGCGAGCGATGCTCAATTTCGCCATTGCCATTAACATATAAGAGGGTAGGATAACCATTAATTTTATAATCTTTCTTTGCAATTTTTCCCTCGCCCTTTTCCATGTCTAATTTGTAATTAATAAAATTGGCATTATAAAATGTACCAACTACACTATCGGTAAAAACATTTTTTGCCATCCATTTACATGGACCGCACCAACTTGTATAACAATCTATAAAAATTATTTTATTTTGAGTTTTGGCAAGCTCTTTTGCTTTATCGAAAGAGCCTTCAAAAAAAATAATTCCTTGCGAAAAGCTGTAACTCGATGAGATTAAAATGGTTATTAATATTATTGTTTTCTTCATTACATTTCTTTTTTTTCAAAGATATTGTTTTTTAATTAATTTTAAATCCTAAATGTTTTATTAATTATGATAAAAAATGAACAGTTCGAGCTTTTAACAAGTGCTCAAAACCCTAAAATTAAGTTTGTTACAGAATTACTTAACTCAAAAGGGAGAAAAAAGCATGGATTGTTTTTAGCTGAAGGGTTAAGAGAAATGCAAATTGCTTTAAAATCGGGTTTTACACCAATTTTAATATTTTTTAATTCAGAATTTATTGAGAAAAAAGGATTACACTCACTAAGTTTTTTTAATTTACCCAAATACAATATTTTTGAGGTTGATAAAAAACTTTTTAGCAAAATAGCATATCGCGAAGATACCGAAGGAATTACCGGAATTTTTAAAACACGTAAAACAACTCTCGAAAATTTAGTTTTATCTGAAAATCCTTTAATAATTGTTTTAGAATCGGTTGAAAAACCAGGAAATTTAGGTGCAGTGTTACGTACTGCCGATGCTGCTAATGCCGATGCTGTAATTATTTGTGACCCAATAATAGATTTATACAATCCGAATGTAATACGTTCGAGTATTGGTTGTATTTTTTCTAAACAAATAGTTATTGCAAATTCTAAAGACACTATTAATTGGCTTAAAAATAAAAGTATCTCAATTTATTCGGCTGCATTAACTGCGAAAAAATTTTATCATCAAACAGATTTTACAATACCATTAGCTATTGTTATGGGAACGGAAGCTAATGGACTATCTGAAATTTGGTTAACACAATGTACCGAACAAATAAAAATACCGATGCTTGGTAAAATTGATTCTTTAAATGTTTCTAATGCAACTGCCATTATCGTTTTTGAAGCAATAAGACAACGAGGATTTAAAGTTTAACTATAGGGCACCTATAAAAACTGATGTAACGTCATTCCCCTCCCGCACGTCATTCCCGCGAAAGCGGGAATCTCCCGAAGATGGGAACGACAAATAAACAGGGGATTATTCGCTTTGCTTAGTTCCCGCCTGCGCGGGAATGACGAATAAATTCAGCATGACGATTTGTATGGTTTTTAGATATGCCATATATGCCCTTTATAAACTTAAGTGTTGGTTTTGAATATCGTGTAATTTCTTATACAATCCGTTTGAAGCTATCAATTGTGAATGAGTTCCTCGTTCAATTATTTCACCATTATTTATTACAAATATTTCATCGGCATTAATAATAGTAGATAAGCGATGAGCAATTACAATTGAAGTTCTGTTATTCATAAGTTTTGTAAGCGCATCTTGTACAAGACGTTCCGATTCGGTATCTAACGAAGAGGTGGCTTCGTCTAAAATTAAAATTGGTGGATTTTTTAAAACAGCACGGGCAATGCTTATTCGTTGTTTTTGACCACCCGAAAGCTTATTGCCACTATCGCCAATATTGGTATATAAATGATTAGGGTAAGCTTTAATAAAATCATAAGCATTAGCAACAATACATGCTTCTTTAACCTTTTCTTCGGTTGTGTTTATTGCACCAAACGCTATGTTATTGTAAAATGTGTCGTTAAACAAAATTGGCTGTTGAGTTACAATGCCCATCAAACTTCGCAAATCTGAAATTTTACAATCTTTTATTGAGATTCCGTCAATTAAAATATCGCCTTCGGTAACATCAAAAAATCGTGGTAAAAGGTCGGCTAATGTTGATTTTCCTGCACCCGATGGTCCAACAAATGCAATAGTTTTTCCTTTCTCAATTTTTAAATTCACATTTTTAACTACAAATTCATTTTCATACTTAAAAGAAACATTTTTAAATTCGATATGCGATTGAAATTCGTTTATTGAAATAGCATTGGGTTTTTCGTAAATTACTTCATCGGCATTTATTACTGTTTCAATTCTATCGAGCGAAGCCATACCCTTTTGTAAATTGTAATATGCTTGTGAAAATTGTTTAGCCGGATTAATTAATTGTGAAAATAATATTAAGTAGGCAATAAAAGCCTGCGAAGATAATTCGCTTTGATTTGTAAGAACCAGAGAACCACCATAATACATCATAATTACAAGAACAATAGTTCCCATAAGCTCGCTTAATGGAGAAGCTAAATATCTGCGACGAAAAATTTTTATCATTAATCTTGTGTAAAAATTATTCATACCCACAAAGCGATTATTCATTTCCGATTCGCCATTAAATCCTTTTATTATTCTTAAGCCCGATAAAGTTTCTTCAACTACGCTTAACAATGTGCCCATGCGACGTTGTCCTTGTTTAGAATTTTTTCGTAATGATTTTCCTACTCTACCAATTATTAAAGCACTTACAGGTAACAATATTAGAACAAAGAGTGTTAATTTTGAACTCATAAAAAACAAAGTAAAAAAGTAAATTAACATAGTTAGTGGGTCGCGAAAAATCATTTCTAAAGAACTCATTATACTCCATTCAACTTCTTGAACATCGCTCGACATACGGCTTAAAATATCACCTTTGCGCTCGTTTGAAAAATATGAAAGTGGAAGTTTTAATATTTTATTGTATAATTTATTCCTGATATCCTGAATTACTTCATTGCGTATTGTTGCCATAAAGTAGTTTGCCAGAAATATACAAAGATTTTTAAGCAATGAGGTGATTATTACTATAATAGAAACTAAAAGTAATGCCGCAGTTGGTCCATGAACATCAATTTGCTTTGTTAAAAAATAATTAAAGTTATGTTGAATTGATTCTACACTAAAAGTAAGAGGAAGCACATTTCGCACAGGTTCTTGAGTGCCAAACAATACACCCAAAAATGGAATTGCCATTGTTAACGAAAACAATCCGAAAATTGAACCTAATAAATTAAAAAATGCGTTAAGTGATGCTTTAACCCAGTATATTTTAACATAAGAAAATAAATGTATAAACTTTTTCACTTTATTAAGTTATTTGTTATTAAGTTATAAAGTTGAAAACAAGAACTTTACGAACTTTAAAAACTTTATTAACTTTTTATTTTTACCTTTTAACTTTTTTAAATTCCCACATAATTAAAAGGACTAATATTTTTTAACTCTTCTTTAACCATTTCACTAACATTAAGTTCGCTTATAAATTTATTAATACTTTCTGATGTGATTTTTTCGCCAGTTCGGGTAAGTTTTTTTAATTCTTCGTAAGCATTGTTGTAACCCTCACGACGCAATATTGTTTGAATTCCTTCGGCAACAACAGCCCAATTATTATTCAAATCGTTTTCAATAACTTCTTTATTTACAACTAATTTATCGAGTCCTTTTAATAATGATTTAATTGAAATTAATGTGTGAGCATAAGGAACTCCAATATTTCTCGAAACAGTGGAATCAGTTAAATCACGTTGTAAACGAGATATTGGCAATTTTGAAGACAAAAATTCAAATACTGCATTTGCAATTCCTAAATTTCCCTCAGCATTTTCAAAGTCAATTGGATTAACTTTGTGTGGCATTGCCGATGAGCCAACTTCTCCTTCATTAATTTTTTGTTTAAAATATCCCAACGAAACATAAGTCCAAATATCTCTGCATAAGTCTATTAAAATTGTATTTATGCGTTTTAAATTATCAAACAGAGCTGCTAAATTATCGTAATGCTCAATTTGTGTAGTAGTTTGCGAACGTTCGAGTTTTAAAACATTATTCACAAATGCGTTTGCAAATTCTATCCATTTTATTGATGGATAAGCAACTACGTGTGCATTAAAATTGCCGGTTGCACCTCCAAATTTTGCCGAATATGGAATTATGTACAATAAACCTAATTGTTTTTGTATTCGTTCAACAAAAACCATAATCTCCTTCCCCATTCTTGTTGGTGACGCCGGTTGACCGTGTGTTCTGGCAAGCATTGGAATGTTTTTTAAATCTTCAGAAATATTTATTAGTTTATCTATCAATTTATCAATTAATGGATAATAAACATTTAGCATTGCTTGTTTTAATATGTATGGTTGTGCAGTATTATTAATATCTTGCGAAGTAAGCCCGAAATGAATAAACTCTTTAAATTTACTTAACTCAATTGTGTCAAATTTTTCTTTTAAAAAATATTCTACTGCTTTAACATCATGGTTTGTAACTTTTTCGATTTCTTTAATATGGAGTGCATCTTCAATACTAAAATTATCAAAAATTTTATTTAATTTGTCGAATTTAGTGTGTTCAAATTCAGCTAATTGTGGTAACGGAATTCTGCATAATGCAATAAAGTATTGAATTTCAATAAAAACTCTGTATTTTATTAAAGCAAATTCGCTGAAATAATTTTCCAGCTCAAATGTTTTCTCCCTATATCTGCCATCAATAGGCGAAATAGCTGATATTTCTGATAAATTCATCAATTTTTGAAATTAATAATGCAACAAAGATAAACATTTAGATTTTTTATTTGTGTATTCATTTAATTATTAACTTTGTCAATAATTTTAAATTTCTTAATTATGAAAAAAATTACTTTTTTTGTTTTTACAGCTCTGATTTTTAGTGCTTTTGTTGCTAAAAGTCAAACTATTGTTGTTACTACTCCTCAATTTAAAAGCGTAGTTTTAGAAGAATTTACTGGAATTCATTGCCAATATTGTCCCGATGGACATGTAATTGCACAAGCATTGCAAGATGCTAATCCAGGTAAAGTTGTTTTAGTTAATTTACACCAAGGTGGCTTTGCTGTTCCTTCTGGGGCTGAACCTGATTTTCGCACAATTTTTGGTGACCCTCTTGCTGCTATTGCTGGAGTTAACGGTTATCCTTCTGGTTATGTTAATCGTCATGTATATCCTAATGTTGAACCAACTATGGCACTTGGTCGTGGTAGCTGGAATGCAGCTGCAAACGAAGTAATGTTACAACAATCGCCTGTTAATGTAGGATTTAATTCTTCATATAATAGTGGAACAGGCGAACTTACAGTAAACGTAGAATTATATTACACTCAAAATAGTCCTGTAGCCGACAATTTCATACAAGTTGCATTTTTAGAAAATCATCTTATTGGTTTTCAGCAGTTAACTACTGGAACAAATAGTGCTTATGACCACAAACATGTATTACGTTATTTTTTAACAGGTCAATGGGGCGATGTAGTTCACACAACTTCACAGGGAACCTTGGTTCAAAGAACTTATGTATATACTGTTCCTGCAACTTATATTAATACAAATTGCACAATTGCAAATTGCGATGTTGCTGTTTATGTTAGCGAAAGTCATACTGAAATATATACTGGTGGTGTTGCTCCTGTTGGTTCATCTTTCGATGGAAATTCTAATTTATATACCGGAAATTTTAACGCTCCAGTGAATGATGTTGTTGCAGGTACTATAGGAAATGTTACTTCAATTCCTTTTTCAGCATATAATTCATTAGTTGGAACCGAAGATTTTACATACAGTTTAACAACCGATGCACCAGGTGACTGGGCAGGTAGTTTTAATATTGACGGAACTGATTATAATAGTACCGCAACTGTTTCTATTGCAAATGGAACACCAGCAAACATTACTTTAAATGTTACTCCTGGCACTACTCCTGCAGTTGCAAAATACACTTTAACAATGACTTCTGTTAGCAATCCTACTGCAACAAGTCATGTTATGGAAATTTATATTATATCGGGAGTTACCGATTTGGTTGTTAATGGCGGTGGTAGTTGGGGCGATGGGTTATCGTATAATTGGGAAAGTAAATATACCGATGGTTTAAATTATGCCGGAAACACTTCTTTTGCTGCAACAAGTGCAGATGTTTTCCAAAAAGCTCAAACAAATAACGCTTTAACTAATGTTGGACATGTTTATATGAATGTTGGATGGACATTCCCTTCGTTTACTGATGCTGTAGCAACTTCACTCATGACTTTTATGGATAATGGTGGAAATGTAATGGTTTGCGGACAAGATATAGGTTGGGATATAAACGATGCAACTGGTTATGGAGATGTCGTTACTAAAAATTTATATACAAATTATATGCACGCAGTTTATGTTGCCGATGGCGGTGCACCTAATAATTCATTAAATCCTATTGGTACCGATGCGATTTTTGGAACTCTTGGCACTTCGCCAGTTGTTGATGTTTACGGTGGAAATTTTTATCCAGATCAAATTAATATAACTGGCGGTTCTGTTTTAACATTTAAATATGGAACATCTGCAAATAATGCCGGCTTACGTTTTACAAATGGAACTTATAAAATGGTTTACATTGCACCTGGTATGGAACAATTAAGCAATATTGCAGTAAAAAACACTATTATAAAACAAACTCACGATTGGTTTCATGGTTTATTAAATGTAAATGCATCAATTGCAAAGTCAGCAGATGTTATTGTTTACCCTAATCCAACCTCCGATAAATTATTTATTGATACATACGTATATGATGCTTCAAAATTGAATATACAAATAACTGATTTATCAGGTAAAGTGGTATTAGAAAAAAATAAAATTGTTTCAAATGAGCCAATTAATATTTCTAATCTCGAAAGTGGATTTTATTTTGTAAAAGTAAATGGAACCGATGGTAGTTCTGTTCACAAAATTCAGATAATAAAATAAAAATATTATAAATTAAAAAAAAAAGCTACTCAAAAGGCAGCTTTTTTTATTTTGTTAGTTTGCATCTTATTAGTAACGGTTTGATGTTGGATTTAGCGGGCATTTGCTTGCAGTCTTTGTCAAACCGCTAAAACGTTTGAATTTTGTTATTCCTGTCAAGTTGCCCATAACAGCCTGCTAAATTTTAACCGTGTGTT
>JAVHRE010000327.1:5006-12871 GCA_036171495.1 Bacteroidales bacterium | reverse complement strand
GTTTTGTAAATACTGTAAAATCGTTGCCTAAAACATTCTGGGCAGCCAATACTCTTGAGCTTTTTGAAAGATGGGCTTATTACGGGCTTTTTAATTTATTGGCACTTTACCTTACCAATTCTACCGAAACAGGAGCTTTGGGTTTTACCCAGGTGGAAAAAGGTATGCTCATGGGAATTGTAAATGCCATACTATATTTTCTTCCCATCATTACAGGTTCTATTGCCGATAAATTCGGTTACAAAAAAGTATTAATTGTAGCTTTTGTTATTTTATCTTCAGGATATTATGTTATGGGGTTGGTTACTTCCTTTGCTGCTGTTTTCCTGGCTTTTTTATATGTTGCAATTGGGGCAGCTTTGTTTAAACCAATCATTTCGGCAACCATTGCTAAAACAACCAACGAATCGAATGCCAGTCTTGGTTTTGGTATATTTTACATGATAGTAAACATTGGAGGATTGGTAGGACCATTAACGGCATCATATTTACGTGAAATTAGCTGGAATTATATGTTTTTAATGTCATCGGGAGCAATCTTGCTGAATCTTGTAATTGTAATTATTTTCTTTAAAGAACCGCAACGGACACAAAATTCCGAATCTCTGGCAAAAAGTTTAAGCACAGTGTTTTTAAATATTTATACCGTTCTCAAGGACTTTAAATTTGTTGTTTTTTTGGCAATTATAGTTGGTGCATGGACGGTTTACTGGCAGTATTTTTACAGTCTTCCGGTATTTATCGAACAATGGGTTGATACTGCTCCAATGTATAATTCATTATACGCTTTATCGCCTGGTCTGGCAAAGGTTCTTGGTACTTCGGACGGGCATATTTTAACTGAAAAAATTATTACCATGGATGCCTTTTTTATTGTTGCATTTCAGGTAATTATAAGCAGTATTGTTATACGTTTCAAACCATTGCCTTCTATGATTATGGGAATATTTATTAATTCCATCGGACTTGCCCTGATGGTTATTACACGTAACCCGTTTTTTGTTATAAGTTCCATTTTTATTTTTTCCATCGGTGAGATGACATTTTCTCCTAAAATACTTGAATATATCGGAAGAATTGCTCCCAAAAATAAAGCTGCATTATACATGGGAACTCAGTTTATGCCCATAGCACTCGGTAATTTTATTGGAGGTTTTATTTCGGGTGATGTTTACCTGAAGCTTTCCGATAAATTTGAAATGGTAAAACAAATGTTACCTCAGCTACGATTAGAAAAGCTTTCGAACGAGCAGCTATTCGATTCTGCAACAAAAATTCTAAATACCGATAAAGCAGGGCTTACCGATTTGTTATGGAACACCTATCATCCATATATGTTTGGCGGAGTTCTGATGGGAATTGGAACATTAACAGTAATACTGCTTTATGTTTATAATAGGAAATATATGTGATTATTTTGCACAATACAACTTTTATTATAAAATTTTGATTTGTTTTAATTTATTAAAAAATATTTTTTTATCTTGCTTAATTGTTTTATATTTGATTGAATTTTTTTATAGGTAGAAAACATTAAATTTGTATTTTAAATAATAGATGAATATACAATAATGAAATCCATTTTCGATATATATAAAAGACTTGGTGTTAAAACCGAAAACGGATTGTTCATAAGAAATAATACTCCTTTATTTTTTGATACAAAACTTACAAATTTATATGAAGGGGATTTTTCAAATTACAAATCTAACTTTAAAGTAGAATATACTTTAAAAAAACTACAACCTGATTCTTTTTTCCTTTTTAATAATGAACCACTTTTGTTATTTTTTGATTATACAAATGATAATGAAAAGAAAGAACTGAAAGATTTATCAAGAGATATTTGGAACTTTAATAAATCTGCACTTATTTTTGTTAATACTTCAAATGAATTAACTATTTATAATGGATTTAATTACAAAAAATCTGGTTTGTTACAAGTTATAGAAACAATTAAAACTATAAATGATAAAAAACTTGATAATTATTCTTATTGGAAAATAGTTAATTCAGAACTTTGGAATTCTAAAGATGAGCTATTTAAAAAAAATACAAGAGTTGACACAAAACTTCTTGAAAATATCAAAGTAGCACGAGGAATTTTAATTGATGAAAAAAAAATAGAAAATCCTTTAATTGATAAGCATGCAAATAGAATTATTGGAAGACTCATATTCATAAGATATTTAATTGATAGAAAAGTTAATTTTGATTATAAAGGTGAAGGGAAAGATTTATTAACAAAGGAAAAACTACCTGAACTTATATTACAAAAAGATAATTTATTTAATTTTTTTGAATATTTATTAGAAAAATTTAAAGGAGATATATTGCCTTTAAATGGTGAAAGGGATGCAGTTAAAACAAATCACTTATCAGTATTATCAAATTTGTTTAAAGGAGCTGATATAATAAATGAAAAGATTTACCAAGAAAGTTTATTTAATGTTTTTGATTTTGATTTTATTCCCATAGAATTAATTAGTAATATCTATGAAACTTTTCTTGGTGAAGAACAAGATACAGATAAAGCATTTTATACCCCTCCATTTTTAGTTGATTATGTCTTATCTCAAACAATAAAACCATTTGTTGAAAATATAAAAAAAGCTGATAAAATATCTTGTAAAACAGTTGATTTTACATGTGGTAGTGGTATCTTTCTTTGTGAAACACTTCGTTCAATTATAAATCAATACATAGAACTTGAAAACCCAGATAAGTCATCAACAGAATTTAAGAAAAAGATAAAACAATTACTTACTGAAAATATTTATGGAAATGATATAAATAAGGAAGCTATTGAAATTGCAAAATTTTCATTATTTATTACTTTATTAGATTATTTTGAAAATCCCAAAGATATTGAAGGTTTTGAGTTTCCTACTATAAAAGATAATTTTAAGAATCTTGATGTTTTTAGCAATGAATTAAATGATATATTTGGAAATAATAAACAAAAAATTGAACCAGATTTTATAATTGGTAATCCTCCTTGGGGTAAACTTAAAAAAAGCAGGTATATAGAATATTGTAAAGAACGAGCAGAAAAGGAGACTAAAGAAAAAAAAGAGTTTTGGTTAAGCAAAAATAAAGACTTAACTGAATTTAAACCAGTAGAAATTGAAATAAGCAATAAAGAATTTGCACAAGCTTTTCTTTTGCGTTTATCAGATTTTTCTACAAAAAAAACTGTTTGCCAAATAATTGTTACAAGCAAATTATTATATAATCTTCAAGCTGTTAACTACAGAAATTATTTTTTGAATAATTTTTTAATTAATGATGTTCTTGAAATTTCATCAGTACGTCATCAGATATTTACAAATGCGGTTGGACCTGCTGCAATAATAAAATATAAATATGCCTTTGGAAGAAACACAAAGGATAATCTTATTGATTATGTATCATTAAAACCAAATCCATATTTTGCAATTTTTAAATCTATACTTATTGAAAAGTATGATTATAAAGAAATAATCCAAAATGAATTAATAGAAAATGATTGGTTGTGGAAAGTTTTAGTTTATGGACATATTTTGGATTACAAATTTATTAAAGAATTAAAAAAGAATAAGATTACAATAAACACAATAATTAATAAATATGAATTAAAAGTTGCACAAGGAATTAACTTAAAAGGTGATGGAAAGCCTAAATCATTGCTTCAAATAATAAACAAACCCTATCTTGATTTGAAAAAAAATCATTTGCAAAGGTTTTTTGTTTATTTAGATAAAAAATCCTTATGGAAAGAAGAAGAAGCAAAAAGACATCCTGACTTTGATATGTTTTCTGGTAGTAGATTATTCATTAAAAAGTCTTTAGAAAACAATTTTAAAGCTGTTGCTGCTTTTACAAATGAATACTGTATTTATAGAGATGCGTTAACAGCTATTAAGACAAAAAACAATGATGATATTGATATTTTATATCAACTTTTAGCATTATTAAATTCAGAAATATTTACTTATTACATATTACAAACAGGGAGTTCCACTGGAATTGAAAGAGAAATTGCTCACAATGAAAATGAAAAGTTTACTTTCCCAGTTAAATTTTCATCAAAAATAGTTGAAGTTATAAAAAATATAATTGAAAAAAAACTATCTGTTTTTGATAATGAAAAGGAATTAAATATAATAATATCCAAACTTTATAACTTATCTGAGACAGATAAGAATTTAATTGATTATGCTCAAAAGATTACTATTCCAATTCTTCAGGCAAAAAATAAATCTTTTAAAAATATTCGTGCTAATATTAATTTATACAGACCATACAAAAAAGTAGAAGAATCCGAAATAACAGATTATATAAATATTTTTAAAGAACATTTTTCATCATTTCATAATGGAGGTGAAAAGGGTTACATTAATGCACGAATATTTCAATCAGAAAATATTTTAGCAATAGAATTTTATATTGACAAAAAACAATATAAAGATATAAAGATTAATGAATCTAATAATAATACATTAGAAATTCTTTTAAGTTTTGGATTCCAAAAAATAAGTAATGAGCTTTTTATACAAAAAGAAGTTAAAATATTAAAAAGCAAAACTTTTTCAGTATTAAAATTAAATCAATATAAATATTGGCATAAAGCAATTGCAAGATTTGATGCTTTAGAATTTACTGAAGCAATGCTTAAATCTCAATTAACTTCAAAATAATGGGAAAGATTGAAGGAGTTATTATAAAAGAAGTTAATGACTATGTGGATTGGTTTAGTTTTTTAAAAGATGCTTATAGAGTATTGTATATTTCTTATCAATCATTAATTAAAGAAAAACAGAAAAACCCATATTGTAAACCAACAAATACAAAGCATTGGTATTTGGAAGATTTAATTACTGACGATTTAACAAGAAATGAAGAAAATTTTCCAAAATTACTTGAGTATAGAATAGTTAACCAACAAAAAGATGCGGACAAAAAGACAAGAATTGATATTGCAATACAATATAGTCTAAAATTTGGTCATTCTTATGATATTAAAATAGAATGTAAAAGATTAGATAATTTAGATTATCTTATAAATGACGGTATTAAAGGATATAAAACTAATAAATACGCAGAAAAGATGTCTATTGCAGGATTTCTTGCATATAACATTTCAAACACTTTAACTGAAAATATAGAATTATTAAATTCCAAAATCAAAAAGAAAATATCTGATAAAGAAGTTTTAAAAGATTATACCATTTTTGAAGATTATACACATACTTACAAATCAAATCATAAAAGAGCATCAAATTCAAATATTGATGTTTATACTATGGCATTAAATTTTAAAGATGTGATTAGTAATTAAATTAATTGTAATATAAATTCTACGTACTCAAAAAAATTCTTTACACCACCCACTCCCATTTTTTTATTTTTAAATTCGTTGTATCTTTACCCCATTAAATTTATAGACTATTGAGTAATAAACCTGAAAATATTACACCTGTTTTCGCTCAAATGCTTATGCAAAGCGATAAAGAAAAATTGCTTTCGCAACATAGTGCATGTTTTTGGTTTACAGGATTATCCGGTAGTGGCAAAAGCACTCTTGCAATTGAATTGGAAAAAGAACTTCACAAAAAAGGTTATCTTATTAAACTTTTAGACGGCGACAATGTCCGCACCGGCATTAATAAAAATCTCGGTTTTTCCGAAGCTGCTCGCAACGAAAACATACGCCGTATAGCCGAAATAAATAAACTTTTTGTCGAAACAGGAATTATTACAATAAGTTCTTTTGTAAGTCCAACTAATAGTTTACGCAATTTAGCCCGCGAAATTATAGGTGCATCAAACTTTTATCTTGTTTATATAAATGCATCGCTTAATGTATGCGAAAATCGCGATATTAAAGGGCTGTATGCAAAAGCACGCAAAGGTGAGATATCCGATTTTACAGGAATTTCGGCACCATTCGAACAACCCGAAAAAATCTTTTTAGAAATTAACACATCAGAAAAAAGCATTTCAGAATGTGTTAGTTTACTAACTGAAAATATTTTACCAATTATTGAATACCATCATAAGAAGTGAAACATCCATGATTAATTTAAAACAAACAAGAGAATGATTATTAAGAAGATTGTTGAGAAAGATTGAGGTAGATTGAAAAAAAGAATCATAAAATATCAGCGTAAATCAGCGTCAAAAAAATATAACCAGATGAAAAATTATAAAATTACACATTTGCGTGAACTCGAAAACGAATCAATTTATGTTATTCGCGAAGTTGTTGCCCAATTCGAAAAACCAACTATGCTTTTTTCGGGAGGTAAAGATTCAATAATAATGTTTCACCTTGCCCGTAAGGCATTTTGGCCCGCAAAAGTCCCATTTCCATTACTTCATATTGATACAGGACATAACTTTCAGGAAACCCTCGACTATCGCGATGAGCTTATGAAAGAAACTGGTGCAACCTGCATAGTTAGTTTAGTTCAGGATTCGATTGACAGTGGCAGAGCTGTTGAAGAAACCGGAATAAACGCAAGTCGTAACAAATTGCAAACAGTTACATTACTCGATGCCATCGAAAAAAATAAATTTGATTGTGCAATGGGAGGTGGCAGAAGAGACGAAGAAAAAGCCCGTGCCAAAGAACGTTTTTTCTCGCACCGCGATGAGTTTGGACAGTGGGACCCAAAAAATCAACGCCCCGAACTTTGGAATATTTTTAACGGCAAAAAACGCATTGGCGAACATTTTAGAGTTTTTCCAATAAGCAATTGGACCGAAATGGATGTCTGGCAGTACATATTGTTAGAAAACATTCCTATACCAAATTTATATTTTAACCACAAACGTAAAGTGTTTAACCGCGATGGTGCCTGGCTTGCTTATGCTCCATTTATGCAACTTAAACCAAACGAAAAAATTGAAGAAAAAGATGTTCGTTGCCGTACCATTGGCGATATAACATGCACAGGATTAACACTTTCAAAGGCATCTACCTTAGAAGAAATAATTAAAGAAATTGCTGCTACACGAGTTACCGAAAGAGGCGGACGTGCCGATGATAAACGAAGCGAAACAGCAATGGAAGATAGAAAAAAAGAAGGTTATTTTTAATTTATAATTAGATCTTAAGGTCTTATATAAAAAAACAATAATTTTCTTACTATTACATGACAGACGAAATAATAATATATCAGACAGATGATAACACAACAAGGTTAGAAGTTAAGATTTATGAAGATACCGTATGGTTAACTCAGATTCAAATGGCTGAGTTATTTAAAACATCAAGAAATAATATTACACTTCATATTTCTAACATTTTCAAAGAAAATGAACTAATCCAACATTCAGTATGTAAGGAATCCTTACTAACTGCAAAAGACGGTAAAAAATATAAAACAAAGGTATATAATTTAGATGTAATTATCTCTGTTGGTTACCGTGTAAAATCGCTTCGGGGTACACAATTTCGAATATGGGCAAACAAAATACTTAAAGATTATCTTCTGAAAGGATACGCTATTCATTATCGGGTTGAAAAAATTGAAAGTGATGTTCTATTATTAAAAGAAAAAATAAACAGTTTCGATTTACAACTAAAAACCAGTTTGCCCCCCAACGAAGGCATTTTTTTCGAAGGACAGATATTCGATGCGTATTTATTTGCTATCAAAATAATTAAATCTGCAAAAAAGTCAATTATTCTAATTGATAATTATATTGATGAAAGTGTTTTATCTGTTTTATCGAAAAGAAAAAATTCAGTTACAGCAACAATTTATACTCATAGCCCAAATAAGCAATTGTTACTCGATATACAAAAACACAATGAACAATATTCTGAAATTAAATTAAAAACATTTACCAAATCGCACGACCGTTTTATTATTATA
>JAVHRE010000327.1:0-4906 GCA_036171495.1 Bacteroidales bacterium | reverse complement strand
GATTGTTATATGACAGTAAAGCGATTTTCGAAGACCAAATGGAAGCTATCGAAAAAGCCAGTTTGGGAAGAGGTGAAGAACGTGTTAATTTAGCTTTGTTAACCGATGGCTTACGTGCCGAACGTGAACAAGGAATTACAATTGACGTTGCTTACCGATATTTTGCAACACCACGCCGAAAATTTATTATTGCCGATACTCCAGGACATATTCAATACACCAGAAACATGGTTACTGGTGCATCTACAGCCAATCTGGCAATTATTTTAATTGATGCACGTAATGGAGTTGCAGAACAAACTATACGACATTCATTTATTGCCAGTTTGTTACAAATTCCGCATGTTATTGTTTGCATTAACAAAATGGATTTGGTTGATTACAGCCAGAAACGCTTTCAGGAAATAACAAGCCAGTATTTAGAATTTGCAGGAAAATTTGATATACAGGATATTAGATTTGTCCCTATAAGTGCTTTAAATGGAGATAATGTTGTAACACGCAGCAAAATAATGGATTGGTACGATGGTCCAACCTTACTATGGTTACTCGACACAATTTATATTGGTAGCGACCAGAATTTATTAGATGCACGTTTCCCTGTACAAAATGTAATCAGACCGCAAAACGACAAATATCACGATTATCGCGGATATGCAGGTCGTATTGCAAGTGGCATTTTTCGTAAAGGCGATACTGTAAAGATTTTGCCAAGTGGATTTATTACAAAAATTAAATCAATTGATGTTTTTGAAAAATCGTTAGATTTAGCTATTGCATCTCAATCAGTTACAATGACATTAGAAGACGATGTTGATATTAGCCGTGGCGATATGATTGTTCGCGAAAATAATGTGCCAAATATTAGTCAGGATATTGATATGATGTTTTGCTGGTTAAACTCAAAACCTTTAAAAATAAAAGGAAAATATATTCTTCGTCATACTTCAAACGAAGTAAAATGTATTGTGAACGATGTTAGATATAAAATAAATATCAATAACCTTGAGCGAAATACTGTTGACAAAAGCATAACAATGAACGAAATTGGCAGAATAACACTTCACACACAAAAACCTGTATTTTCCGATTCGTACCGCAAAAATAGAATTACCGGTAGCGTTATTCTTGTGGATGAAGCTACAAATGAGACCGTTTGTGCTGGAATGATTATGTAAATATTAAAGTTTCGACAATTTTTCGCCAGCCCTACTTAAAGTTTCATCGTCTTTGGCAAAACAAAAACGAAGTATTTTTTCGTCTTTTTTATCGTGATAAAAAGCTGAAAGCGGAACTGATGCAACGCCTATTTCTTTTGTTAAACGAATTGCTAAATTGTAATCGGACTCATTGCTAATTGCCGAATAGCACAGGTTTTGAAAATACGAACCTTTTGAGGGAACAAAAGTAAATTTTGATTTTTTTACCGAATTAAGAAAAGTATTTCTCTTTTTTTCGTAAAATTTTGGAAGTCCATTGTAATTTGTTGGGTTTTTTAAAAAATCGGCGAGAGCATATTGTAAAGGTGTAAATGTGCTAAATGTTATAAATTGGTGAATTTTTCTAAATTCAGTCGTAAGTTCTTTTGGTGCAACACAATATCCGGTTTTCCACCCTGTTGCGTGAAATGTTTTACCAAACGAGCTAACAATAAAACTACGTTGTTGTAATTCTGAAACAGTCATTAATGAATTATGTTTTAATCCATCAAAAATTATATGCTCATATACCTCATCGCTTATTATAAAAATGTTTGTATTTTGAACGATGTTAGATAAAGCCAATAAATCTGATTCCTCTAATACAGCACCAGTAGGATTGTGCGGAGTGTTAATAATTAAAAGTTTAGTTTTTGAAGAAATTTTATTTTTTACCTCATTCCAATCTATTTTATAATCGGGATATTTAAGCGAAATATAAACTGGTACGCCACCATTTAGTTCAATTGCAGGAATATAACAGTCGTATGCCGGCTCAAAAACAATTACTTCATCTCCTGTTTTTACAACTGCAGAAATTGCATCAAAAATAGCTTCGGTTCCACCCGAAGTAATTGTTATTTCTGAATCGGGATTGTAGTTTACATTATAAAGGTTAAATGTTTTTTCAGAGACAACTTCACGCAGTTCTTTTACGCCCATCATTGGAGCATACTGATTATAACCTTTTTTCATGTATTGATTTATAAGCGAAATTAATTTATCAGAAACAGGAAAATTCGGAAACCCCTGCGACAAATTAATCGCTTTATACTCGTTTGCCAATGATGACATTATAGTAAATATTGTAGTTCCTACTTTTGGAAGTTTTGTTGTAATTAATGGTTTGTTTGCACTCATGATGAAAATATTTTTATAAAAAACAAAAGTAATAATTAATAAAATATGCAAAAAGAAGAAAAAGCCAATTATTTCAATCTTTATCTATATTTTTAAGTTGTCACAATTCGAGAACCTCAGTGTGACAACATAGAATATCAATGAGCCAATAAACAGCAATTTCTCTCGCAAGTGTGCCATAATCGTCAGTCTGAGGCTCTCGAAGACTGACACCATAAAAACTCAACGATTTTTCGAATCACTTTATTGTCACACACTTATAAACACACAATTTCTTTATATAAGATTACTTATAAAATTTTTTATTAATTTTGGCAAACAAATTATTAATAATGCCAAACCTTTTCTCCGACTTCTTTCAGCTATTTTATCCAAACACTTGTGCATCGTGCGGACAAAAATTAGTAACTAACGAAAAAGTTATATGTACACATTGTTTGGCAGATTTGCCCCGAACAAATTTTCATAATCAATATGATAACCCAGTAAGTCAAATTTTTTGGGGAAGAGTTAACATTCAAAATGCTACTGCGTTTTTTCGATTTCAAAAAGGTTCACGTTTTCAAGATTTACTTCATCTTTTAAAATATAAAGGCAGGCAAGATGTTGGAATTGAATTAGGACGACAATTGGGTTTTGAGCTTAAAAATTCCGATTTATACAAAAATTTGGAAATTGTAATTCCAGTTCCGCTTCACCCAAAACGCCAACACAAACGCGGATATAACCAAGCAGAATGTATTGCAAATGGAATTGCCGAAAGCATGGGAATTGAAGTTCAGGCAAAAAATATTGTACGAAATGTTGCCACACAAACTCAAACAAAAAAATCGAGAATTGAACGTTGGCAAAATGTTGAATCTATTTTTGAACTAAAAGAACCCCAACAACTTAAAAACAAAAACGTCCTTTTAGTTGATGATGTTGTTACAACTGGAGCAACACTCGAAGCTTGTGCACAAATCTTACTTAAAGCCGACGGTATAAAAGTAAGCATAGCAGCATTAGCTATGGCTTAAACATTAATTTTTGATTTATGAATTACGATTTATGATTTTAGAAAATTAACAAATAGAAATTTATGAGTACAAAAATTAAAATAATAAACGACCCTGTTTACGGATTCATTAACATGCCACAAGGAACCAACTCCCGCATTGTAGAACATCCCTGGTTTCAACGATTACGACAAATTCGTCAGCTTGGATTAGCTTTTTTGGTTTATCCGGGAGCATCGCATACACGTTTTCAACATGTTTTGGGAGCAAATCATCTTACAATGCTTGCAATTGATGTTATCAGAAGTAAGGGATTTTTTATAAGCGAAGATGAAGCAAATGCTGTTTGTGCTGCAATTTTATTGCACGATATCGGTCACGGGCCATTTTCGCATGCTCTCGAAAATATTCTGATAGAAGATGTTAAACATGAAACCATTTCAGAGATTTTTATAGAAAGTATAAATAAAGAATTTAATGGAGAACTTTTGCTTGCAATTAAAATATTTAAAAATAAATACAACAAAAATTTTCTTCATCAACTTATTTCTAGTCAGCTTGATATGGATAGGCTTGATTATTTAAAACGCGATAGTTTTTTTACTGGCGTTTCCGAAGGAGTAATTGGCAGTGACCGCATTATCAATATGCTTAATGTTATTGACGATAATTTGGTTGTAGAAGAAAAAGGAATTTATTCAATCGAAAAATTCTTAATTGCACGCAGGTTAATGTATTGGCAGGTTTATCTTCATAAAACTGTACTTGCAGCCGAACAAATGCTTGTGCACATTATTAAAAGAGCCAAAGAATTAATTTTAAATAATAACACTTTGCAAATGCCACCTGCCCTGCTTAATTTTTTAAAAAATAATTATTCCGAAAACGATTTTCGCAATAATCCTGAGATATTAAGCAGTTTTGCCAAACTCGATGATAACGATTTGCTTTCTACAATTAAACTTTGGGTGGACAGTACCGATGTAGTTCTTTCACAACTTTGTAAAAGGCTCATTAACCGCAGATTACTTAAAATTGAGATGCAAAACATTAAATTCGATGAAGAAAAAATTGATAACTTCTTAAAAATAACGTCAAAAATATTACACATCTCAAAAAGTGAAGCCAAATATTTTGTGTTTACCGATTTTGCAACAAATAACGCCTATAACCCCACCGACGACCATATTAACATTTTGTTTAAATCGGGTGATATAAAAGACATAACTGATGCTTCGGATATGCTTAATTTACAAACGCTGTCAAAAAATGTAGTTAAATATTTTTTTTGTTACCCGGAGGAATGTAGAGTTAAAATATGACGCTGGAACATAGCTACATACATTAATATTATCACAATAATTTTGATAAAGTAAAAATTGCATTTACTTTTACAAAAAAATAAGATGGAATATACCGCTAAAAATATAGCAACACTTTTAAATGGCAAGATTGAAGGAAATCCCGATATAATTGTTTCGTCTATTGCTAAAATTGAAGATGGGAAAGCTGGCGATTTAGCATTTCTTGGCAATTTGTTATACGAAAAATATTTATATAAATCTAAAG
>JAVHRE010000326.1:0-2561 GCA_036171495.1 Bacteroidales bacterium | reverse complement strand
TTAATAACAAATAACTTAATAACAAATAACTTAATAACAAATAACTTAATAAAGTGAAAAATCTGAAACTTCAAACCTGAAACTAAAAAATAGAAATAGATAGAAATAATTTTGTTAAATAAATAAATAAAAAAATGGAACAAAAAACAGCTTTATCGCACATTCATGAAAAGTTAGGAGCTAAAATGGTCTCCTTTGCAGGCTTTTATATGCCTTTAAAATATGCAGGTGATATTGAAGAACACCTTACAGTTAGAAATGGAGTAGGAGTATTTGATGTTTCGCACATGGGCGAAATTTGGGTTAAAGGTCCAAAATCTTTAGCTTTTATTCAGAAGGTTACTTCAAATGACGCTTCTGTTTTATTCGATGGAAAAGTTCAGTATTCTTGCTTTCCCAATGGTAAAGGTGGAATAGTTGACGACCTTTTGGTTTATCGCATAAATGCAGAAACTTATTTGCTCGTTGTTAATGCTTCAAATACCGAAAAAGACTGGAAATGGCTCAGCTCACAAAATGATATGGGAGCAGTGTTATATAATGCTTCAGATGAAATATCTCAACTTGCTATTCAAGGTCCGCTTGCGCTTAAAGCAATGCAAAAACTTACAACTACTCCTGTTTTAGATATGGAAAATTATACTTTTAAAAAATTGGATTTTGCAGGCGTAAAAGATATAATATTTGCTACTACAGGTTATACCGGTGCAGGCGGCTGCGAAATTTATTTTCCAAATAAAGATGCCGAACATATCTGGAACGCTGTTTTTGAAGCTGGTAAAGAATTTGGTATTAAACCAATTGGTTTAGCTGCCCGCGATACCTTACGCCTCGAAATGGGAATGTGCTTATATGGTAACGATATTGACGATACAACTTCGCCAATTCAAGCCGGATTAGGTTGGATAACAAAGTTCACCGACAATAAAAATTTTATTGATAAAAACTTATTGTTAGAACAAAAGAAAAATGGTACACCAACCAAACTCGTTGGTTTTAAAATGCTCGACCGTGGAATTCCACGCCACGAATACGAAATTTGCGATGCCAAAGGAAATAAAATCGGTCATGTAACATCTGGCACAATGTCGCCAATGCTCAAAGTTGGAATAGGTATGGGTTATGTAAAATCAGAATTTTCTAAGGTCGATTCAGAAATTTATGTAAAAATTCGTGAAAAACTTTTAAAAGCGAAAGTTGTAAAACTGCCTATCTATAAAAAATAATTATTAAAAATGAGCTGAATTTATTCAGCTCATTTTTGTTTTATATCTTTGCTCAATTAATATTTTATGGAAGAAAAAAAGAAAATCGAAGTTTGTTTTTCGCCTTTGTTATATCAGTTATACCACAATACAAATGCAAATGTAGTTGTAATTGATGTTCTTAGGGCAACATCGTCAATTTGTGCAGCTTTTGCTGCCGGAGCCGAAAAAATAATCCCGGTTGGAACAGTTGAAGATGCCAAAAAAGTTAAAGATGTTGGTTATATACTTGCAGCAGAAAGAGATGGGGTTGTTTTAGATTTTGCCGATTTTGGAAATTCACCATTTAATTTTACCTCCGAAAGAGTTAAAGGTAAAATTATTGCATACAGCACAACAAACGGAACACAAGCAATACAACTCGCAAATGGTTCAAAAAATATTATTATTGGGGCTTTTACAAACTTATCGGAAGTTGTAAAATTTTTAATAAATGATAATTCCGATGTAGTATTATTTTGCTCGGGTTGGAAAGGTCGTTTTAATCTCGAAGATAGTATTTGTGCAGGTGCTATTGCTCAAAATCTTTTAGATTCAGGAAAATTCACAACAATCTGCGACTCTACAAATGCTGCTATTGATTTGTGGAACGTTGCAAAATCCAATTTGCGAAATTATATCGAAAAAGCTGCACATCGCCACCGTTTGCGTAAAATGATACTCGATGATGTTATTGATTATTGCATAACAATTGATAGCGTAAGGGTTCTTCCTGTATTTAAAGATGGAGCAATACTAAACAATTTGTAAAATTAAACTCCATAGCATTATTTGAATTTGGAATTTGGAACTTGGAATTTGATTTTTAGTTTGGTACATTGGTAAAATAATATTGTATAACATGACAATTATATTATTTTAATTCAAAATATTTTTCAAAATTTGCACCTAATTAATCATAAATCGTAAATCATAAATTTATATAGGTATGATAAAACATAATTTTAATGCCGGACCAGCAATTCTTCCCAGAATTGCAATTGAAAATACTGCAAAAGCAGTTTTAGATTTCAACGGAATTGGAATGTCAATTCTTGAGATTTCGCATCGCAGCAAAGAGTTTCAGGCAGTTATTGATGAGGCATTTGCTTTATTTAAAGAAATTTTCAACATTCCTAAAGGTTATCAGGTTTTATTTTTAGGAGGTGGTGCAAGTACACAATTTGCAATGGTTCCATATAATTTGTTAAAGAAAAAAGCTGCATATCTCGAAACGGGTGTTTGGGCTAAAAAAGCTATTAAAGAAGCAAAAATTTTTGGCGATGTAAATATTATTGCATCATCAGCCGATAAAAA
>JAVHRE010000325.1:0-12928 GCA_036171495.1 Bacteroidales bacterium | reverse complement strand
CCCCCTTGTCAAATCCCTTCGGGATTAATACCGATGCGTAACATCAGTAATTAATATTGATAGAAATCATATTGTGATTTTTTTTTAAAAACTATCTTTGTAAAAAAATAAAAATCGTATAATTATGGACGTACAAGAAATTAAAGCCGCACACAAGCAATTAAAAGAATTCAACTATAATGTTACAAAGATAAATAAAGGTTATACAGATAAGGTTCTTTATATAAATCTTTCCGAAAACGAAATTAAATCCAAAGATGTTTTACCATCAATGAAAGAAAAATTTACCGGTGGAAAAGGCTATGGATTAAAATTACTTTGGGACGCAACAAAACCAAACACAAAATGGAACTCTCCCGAAAATGAAATAATAATAAACACAGGTCCAATTTGTGGCATTACTCAATATTCGGGTACGGGAAAATCGCTTGTGGTAAGCATTTCTCCACAAACTGATATTGTTATTGATAGTAACGTGGGCGGTTATTTTGGTCCATTTTTAAAATTCTCTGGATTCGATTCACTAGAAATTCAAGGAAAAGCAAAGAATGATGTGATAATTTTTATTGATGGAGTTAATGGGAAAATAGAAATTTTTGAAGCTCCACTTGAAGCTATTGACAGCCATATTTTAGCTGAACAACTTCACGAAATGTTTGCAAATGACGAAAAAGATATGAAAAACGTGTCGGTTGTTTCGGCGGGAACTGCTGCAGAACATTCATTAATTGGAATGTTAAATTTCACTTTTTATGACATAAAACGTAAAAAAATAAGATTAAAACAAGCCGGACGTGGTGGCATTGGCACGGTGTTAAGAGATAAAAAAATTAAAGCAATAGTGTGCAAAGTTCCCGGAATTTCGGGTAATTTGAATAATGTTATTGACCTTGCTTCAATTATGGAACGCGGAAAACGCTTTAACAAAGAAATGCGAGAACTCGACGATTCGCAAAATCAAATGCGAAAAATTGGAACAGCACATCTCACTAACATTATGAACGATTACGACCTTTTTCCTGTAAATAATTTTAAATTTGGAAGCAGTAAAGATGCTATTAAAGTTCATTCTAATGTTTATAAAGAAAGGTTCACACAAAATATTCCAGATGGTTGCTGGATTGGCTGTAACATGGCTTGTGCAAAAGGTGTTGATAATTATAAACTTCGCACTGGTCCATACAAAAATTCTATTGTTTTAGTTGATGGTCCTGAATACGAAACATCATCATCTTTAGGTTCTTGTGCAGGAATTTTTGATGTGGACTTTACAATTGAAGCTAATTTTTATTGCGACACTTACGGTATTTGTACAATTTCATGGGGCACAATATTAGGTTTTATAATGGAATGTTATGAAAATGGAATTTTAAATGACGAACGTACCGGCGGTTTAAAACTTAACTTCGGAAATGCTGAAAATGCAATGACATTATTGCACCAATGCTCAAAAGGTGAAGGTTTTGGAAAAATTGCAGGAATGGGTGTTCGTTGGATGAAAAATTATTTTGTTGAAAAAGGCTGGGGCGATAAACAATTTTTGCAAGATATTGGAATGGAAAATAAAGGACTTGAATATTCGCAATACGTATCAAAAGAATCGCTTGCACAACAAGGCGGTTACGCCATGACTAACAAAGGTCCGCAACACGATGAAGCATGGCTAATTTTTATGGATATGGTTAACAACCAGATACCTACATTCGAAAACAAAGCCGAAGCTTTATATTATTTCCCAATGTTTCGTACATGGTTTGGTTTACAAGGGTTGTGCAAACTTCCATGGAATGATGTTGAACCTGCAAATAATCACGAATCAAGTGAACCTGCAAAAGTTCCGGAGCATGTAGATAATTATTTAACAATATACAAAGCTGTAACCGGTTTAGAATTAGATAATGATTCGCTAATAAAACAATCTGAAAGAGTTTATCAATTTCAAAGAATATTTAGCATTCGTCGTGGTTACGGATTACGCAAACATGATGCACAGCCATATCGTGCAGCTGGTCCGGTTACCGAAGAAGAATATGAATCGCGTGCCGAACGTTATGATAAACAAATGGTAGAAAAAATAGGAATTAATCCTACTGGAATTTCAACAAAAGATAAAGTAGCTATAACAAGAAAATTCCGCGAAGAACAATATGAAAAACTTTTAGATGCAGTTTATTTTCGCAGAGGATGGAATAAAAACGGAGTTCCTACAATTGAACGTCTAAAATCATTGGGAATGGATTTACCAGAAGTTTTGGAAGTTGTTACACCGTTGCAATAAATTTATATCCTTATTTTAATATATAGGACTTACGCAGAAGTTTATTTTTGACACTTTGTTATGGTTATTAAGTTATTTGTTATTAAGTTATTAAGTTAATATGAAGTGATTTTTTCAATAACTAAATAACCCAATAACTTATTTTTTATTAGTGTAATTCGTGTCATATTGTTTTTTTTGCGTAAGTCCTAATATAGTAATTTTCTTGTTAATTGTACAATCTTTCATTATAATTTTTAAAATATAATTTCCATTTTTTTAACTTTGAAAGATTAATTAGATAACGAATCTATCTGGACACTGTACACATGTAGATGTATCCCTTCATTATAATAGACAAGCTGAAATTTTTTTACAAATTTATTTTGCAATGAATCAGGATTCCAAACGAAATAATAATCTATATTATATTTTTTTAACTGCCTTTCACCTCCATTTGTTATGGAATCATCGGGCAGGAGACCATAAAAATAATTATTCGTATAGTAGTTTAAGAGAGTCATTGCTCCATATTCACTCCTATTGTTGAACAGTATTCTACATTGAGAAGCGGTTTTTTTATGTGTGCCAAGCCGACAAGATAATGTATCAACTATACTGAAAAGAGATTTATCAAAAGAATAAGTTTTTTCCAACTGTGTTAATGGAGAAATTACGGATGTAATGATTTCACTATTGGGGATATTTCTATCTTCAGAAAAAAATATTTCCTTAAAAGGTCTTTTTATCATTAAAAAAATTGTAAAGAAGAAAATGCAGATTGCTGTAATATATAATGATTTACCTTGTTCGAATAGTAATTCAATAAACATTAGTATTATAATTGCCATAAGAATTGTGCATGCCCATATATAACGGGGCATTACCAAAATCATTGCATATCCACTTGCATACAACAAATAAGAAAAAATGCAATAAATCATCATCGGACTGATTTTTTTAAATGGTTTTTTGATAAAGAAAAAAAATGCGAGCAGTGCTACAATTAGTAATGAGCCTAACTGTCTTCTGAAATCAAAATAATAAATACTTAGCACGTTTCTTTTTATAACCTGCAAATAGTGTGTAAACGATTTTCTGGATTCAAAAAGCGAATTCCGAGGCATATAATTTGAAAGTTCCAGAATGTCTTCCAAAATGCAAACAGCCGTGGCATTGGGCGGAGCAAATAATTTATAACAAATGGGATGTTTCAATCCGGCTTGTGTAGTTGGAGCAATATCAGGATTAAAGTTGTAGGAAGGGGCTGAACTAATCATTAAGCGGTGGTATTTGTATTCCAGCAGTGTAATCCACGCTCCGGATAAAAAAATAAAAATCAAAACAGAAATTAAATATTTTTTAATCTTTTGTTTTCGGTTTTGAGAACCTCCGCGAATTAAATAAACAAAACTCACTAAAGAAAAATGAAAAATAAAAAATGGAAATCCGAATGCCTTGGCAAAATAAAGCATGGAAGCCACTATTCCAGTAGCAATGGGAAAAAATACCGAGTCGGAATTAATTTCTTTCCATGCAATCCTTAAATAAAGAAGTAGAAATGATAAAAAAAGTAAATCAGGAGTCAGTAGAAGAAAAGCGTATGAAATAAAAACAGGAATAAACGAAAAAATCGCTATTCTTTTGAAAGTTATATTCAAAGGAATTAAATCCATAAACCCTACCAGATTCCATAGGGCAAATCCACCTATTCCTAATTGAAGTATTTTAAAATATAAAATGGAGTCGCAGTGAAAAAAATAAGCAGGAACCAGAAGCCACGAAATAAATGGGCTCCAATGGCTATTAATGGCTTCATAAAACTGTCCACAAGAATATTTTCTTGCTATTGTAAGATATTGAAAAGTATCCGGACAATCCACATAGTACTTTAAATATGGCAGGAGAAAAAGACCGAAACTAAAATAAATCAGAAAAAGATAAAAACGAAAATTATTAATTAATTTCATCACTAAATGTTGAATGTTTTTTACCCAATAGCATTATAAAGTTCTAATACAATAACATCTTTATTGTGTGTCTTAACAGCCAAAAGAATTTTGTAAAAAAACATTTTGCCTTGCAATATTTTTTGTGTTTTGTTGTCTTTATAACTTGTTATTGTTAAAAAGTTTTCTTGCTGTTGTTTTTTCGTCTTTTTAGCAACTATTTCTTAAAAAATTTTACTTTACCGAATATCTTATTCCAAACAGGTTTTGGGCACCAACTTTTTGAATAGTATATAATTCAGAAATATTTACTATGCTTATACACGGACGAAATTCATAACAAAGTTGAATTTGTCGCCAGAATTTATTTCTCTTTGCCAATCTAAAATCAATACCTAAAGGAACATAAACCGAAAAGGAATAACTGTTTTTATTTGTAAAAATTTCAGATTTTTCATTACTGTTTAAAGAATAGTTGTACCCATTGCTTTCATAACTATTAGAAGTTCGTTCTTCTGCTCCCCTGAATTCAGAATATTCTATCTTTGTTTCAGCATTAAATGTACATCCGGCAGTGATTCCCAATCCGGTATATACCGTTAATAAATATTTCGGGTCTGACCTGAAAATTATTGAAGCATCATACCTGATGTGTTCGGCAGAATAATTAATATTATAATTTCTTTCTAATACCGAGTCAATATAAGTAACTTCTCCTGTTTGCGATGAAGTTAACGTGTCGAATGGTTTTGTTTCTCTTTTATATAAATTTCCATACAATCCCATTCCCGAGAAATAAGTAAAACCCATACGGATTTGAGGATTATTTCTGTACTTTGTTTTTTCTTTATTTGGAATATTAATTCCAAGTAAAACCGAAAATGTTCCATTAAATACCATATTTGGTTTGGAAGTATATTTATAATCTAAAAAATCTTTATTCAACATTTCAGAATTTGTTGCTAAAGCTCTAAAATTATCAAGCGAAGCGTAAACAGTTTTGGGAGTATAAACTCCACCCTGAATATAAATATCTGATACCTTGAAACATTTTATGGTATCTTTTTTTGTTTCCTGTGCATTTATTTGGCTTATTGTACAAATAACTAAAAGCAATAATAAAATTGAAATAGTTTTCATATTGGTAAAATTTTGTTTTGATATTATTACGTAAAAATATTAAAATTATTGTTTTAAAAAAAATTAATGTGCTTCCAACCAATTTGCTCCAACACCAATTTCAACAATAAGAGGAACGGAGAGTTTTATAGAATTTTCCATTTCGTTTTTTACAATTTGTTTTACAATTTCTATTTCGTTAACCGGAACTTCAAAATCAAGTTCATCATGCACTTGTAAAATCATTTTAGAATTTAATTTTTTTGCTAAAAATTCGCGATAAATACGAATCATAGCAATCTTTATAATATCGGCAGCCGAACCTTGTATTGGAGCATTTATAGCATTTCGTTCAGCCATTCCGCGAACCATTGCATTACGGGAATTTATATCGGGTAACATTCGCCTTCGCCCGAATATCGTTTCTACAAAGCCGTTTTCGCGTGCAACACGAATACTTTCGAGCATATACGCTTTAACAAGTGAGTAAGTTTCGAAATACTGGTCAATAAGTTGTTTTGCATCAGTTCGTGAAATATTTAAGCGTTGCGACAATCCAAATGCGGATATTCCGTATATAATTCCAAAGTTTGCAGTTTTTGCATGTGAACGTTGTTCGTGGGTAACTTCTGCATTTGTTATTTTATAAATTTTTGCAGCTGTTGCAGTATGAACGTCTTCGTTATTATTAAAAGCTTCGAGCATTGCCGGGTCTTGACTTAAATGAGCTATCAACCTAAGTTCAATTTGAGAATAATCTGCCGAAAGAAAAACAGAATCTTTTTGCTCAACAATAAAAGCCCTTCTTATTTCTTTGCTTCTCTCCTCTTTAATAGGAATATTTTGCAAATTCGGATTGTTCGAACTCAATCGCCCGGTTGCTGTAACAGTCTGATTAAAGGATGTGTGAATTCGTTTCGTTCTGTTGTTAACAAGCTGGGGCAAAGCGTCAACGTAAGTGCTTAAAAGTTTTTGAACTGAACGATATTCAAGAATTACATTTATAATTTTGTGCTTTCCTGCATATTTATTAAGCTCTTCTTCGCTGGTTGAATATTGTTTTGTTTTTGTTTTTTTTGCATCGGTAACAATTTGCATTTTATCAAATAAAACTTCGCCAAGTTGCTTGGGCGAATTAATATTAAACTTTGTTCCGGCTAAAGTAAATATCTCATTTTCAAATTTATTAAGCTCATTTCGCAAAATTACAGAATAGTCTTTTAATACTTTTTCGTCAATTTTTACTCCTGTTTTTTCAATATCAGCTAAAACATAAATTAAAGGCATTTCCATTGCCGAAAACAAATCCCAGAATCCATTTTCTTTTAATTTTGGTTCAAAATATTCTTTTAACTGAAATGATATATCGGCTTCTTCGCACGAATAATCTTTAAGCTTTTCAACATTAACTAAACGCATACTTAACTGATTTATACCTTTTTTACCTATTAAATCTTCGATTGGTGCAGGCAAATAATTTAAAAATGTTTGAGCTAAATAATCTAAATCATGTCGTAAATCGGGTTGTAGCAAGTAATGAGCAACCATTGAATCAAAAAGCTGTCCTTTTACTTTAATGTTATAATTATTTAACACAATAATATTGTGCTTAATATTAAAACCAATTTTAGAAATGTTTTCGTTTTCAAAAATTTCTTTAAATTTTTCGATTTGCAATAATGCTTCATCACGGTTTTGAGGTATTGGCACATAAAAAGCTTCGTGGGGGTTTAAACAAAATGAAATTCCAACAAGCTCAGCATTTATTGGCTCTAATGAAGTTGTTTTTATACTAAAACAAATTGTATTTGAGTTTTTTAAAGTTTTTATTAATTGCTCTAATTTATCATTTGTATTAATAACAGAGTAATTATGTTCAACATTTTTAATTGTTTTATAATTAGTTTGTGTAAAATGTTGCTGAATATTTATATCGAATAAAGATGGCTGCATTTTATTGCCTGAATATTCCTGTTCGCATTCATTATTGTTTAACCGGACAGATTTTAAATTCAAAATCCTTGAAGCTATGGTTTTAAATTCGAGTTCGTTTAATAACGCTGTTAATTTTTGAGTGTCGGGTTCGCTAACTACAATTTCCTCTTCGTGCAATTGAATTGGTACGTTTAAACATATTGTTGCAAGTTCTTTAGATAGTAATACCTGTTCTGAATTTTTTTCGAGAGTTTCTTTAACTTTTCCCTGTAATCTATTAACATTATGCAATAATACTTCGATACTGCCAAATTCTTTAATAAGTTTTTTCGCTGTTTTTTCGCCAATTCCGGGAGCGCCGGGGATATTATCGGAAGCATCGCCCCACAAACCTAAAATATCAATAACCTGTTTTGGTTCATCAACTTCAAAATTCTTTTTTACTTCGTTAACGTCCCAAATTTCAACACCGTTACCCGAACGGCTTGGTTTATAAAGAAGAACATTTTGTGTAACCAATTGGCAAAAATCCTTATCTGGTGTCATCATATAAGTTAAAAATCCTTGTTCCGATGCCTGTCGGGTAAGAGTTCCGATAATGTCATCGGCTTCGTATCCGGGAACTTCAAAAATCGGAATATTTAAAGCATCGAGCAAACTTTTTACATAAGGTATTGCAAGTTTTATGTCTTCGGGAGTAGCATCGCGATTGGCTTTATATGCAGGAAATTTATCGTGCCTAAATGTTTTTGCCGAAGAATCGAAAGCTACAGCAATATGCGTTGGTTTTTCTTTTTGTAAAATTTCAATTAATGAGTTTAAAAAACCAAATATTGCTGATGTATTTAGTCCTTTTGATGTTACACGCGGATTTTTTATAAAAGCGTAATATGCTCTAAAAATAAGTGCATAAGCATCAAGTAAAAAAAGTTTTTTTGACATATCAAATTTTATTAAAAGTTTGTTGAAATGAGCAAACTCTTTAAGTGTAAAAATAATAAATTATAATTAATTTCTAAAAAAAGCTTATCTTTAAAGCATTAAAAAAAATCAAAAAATGCAAATTGATTTAACATACTTAAAAAACATGTCGGCAGGTGACGATAGTTTAATTAAAGAAATGCTCGACATTTTTATAGAACAAGTGCCGGAATTTATTACAGAAATGAAATCAGCAATTATAAATGATGATTCAAAAGCATTGGAAGCCGTTGCACATAAAGCCAAATCGTCGGCAGCAATTATAGGTATAACTGAACTCGTTGAATTTTTAAAAACATTAGAAAAAATTGCAACTAACAACGAACGAAAAAATGAATATCCCGAATTTCTAAATTATTTTGAAACAGTTTCTAATGAAGCAATTAAAGAGTTAAATAAAATCTCTTTAGGGCTATAATTGGATATTTACGTAAAAGATTGTAATATTTTTTTATCTGGCAATTATATTCTTTTATGTTTTTTTAATATTCAATAGTACAGATTATTTCTTATCTTCGCACATAAAATTCATCAAAAAATGAAGCAAGGTCGCGATAGTTCAATAATTCGCAGATTAATAAGTTCATACATTACAACTGTAATAAGCATTTCATTAGTGCTTTTTATGCTTGGGTTAATTGGAATTATCGCTTTAAGTTCTAAACGGTTAAGTAATTATGTAAAAGAAAATATTAGTTTTTCAGTTTTCTTAAAAGATGATGCTAAAGATGCCGACATTCTTAAACTTCAAAAAAATTTAGATGCTGCTCCTTATGTAAAATCAACTTTATTTATTACTAAGGATATGGCAGCCGAGCAATTAAAAAAAGATTTAGGCGAAGAATTTGTTGATTATTTAGAATACAACCCTTTACCACAAGCAATTGAAGTTAAATATAAAGCCGAGTACGCAAACCCCGACAGCATTACTGTTATTGAACGCGAACTAAAAGCATTTTCGCAAGTTAGCGAAGTATATTATCAAAAAAATCTTGTTTCGCTTATTAACGATAATGTAAACCGAATAAGTCTTATTGTGTTATCTATTAGCATATTACTTCTTATTGTTGCCGTTGCTCTAATAAATAATACAATGCGTTTATCAGTTTATTCAAAACGGTTTAACATAAAAACAATGCAATTAGTTGGTGCAACAAGAGGTTTTATTAGATGGCCTTTTTTAAAAGCAAGCGTTTTTCAGGGGATATTTGCTTCGTTAATTGCAATTGCTTTATTATCAGCAGTTATAAAAGTTGCCGACCGTGAGCTAAATTCAATAATCAGCCTAAACGATTTTACCTTAATAGGAGTGCTTTTTGGATTAGAAATTTTGGTTGGTGTGTTAATTACGTCATTATCATCGTATTTTGCAGTAAATAAATATTTACGATTAAAATCATCAGAATTATATTTTTAAACAAATAAATTATGTCAAAAGAAGAGAGCAATAACGGAGCAGTGCTTGGAAAAACAAATTACATTTTATTGGCAGTAGGGTTTTTTATATTGATTTTAGGTTATGTTTTATTAACGGGTGGAAAAGCCCCTAACCCAAAAGTGTTTTCTACAGAACTTTTTTCAACAACAAGAATAACAATAGCCCCAATATTAATTCTTATAGGTTTTGCTATTGATATTATTGCACTTATTATAAAACCTAAAGAGTAATAAATGCATTGGCTTGATGTTATTATCCTTTCGATAGTGGAGGGGATTACTGAATTTTTACCTGTTTCATCTACAGGGCACATGATTATTGCCCAATCGGTGCTTGGTATAGAAAACAGCGAATTTGTAAAAACATTTTTAGTAAACATTCAATTTGGCGCAATATTATCAGTAATAGTGCTTTACTGGAAAAGATTTTTTCAAACAGTAAATTTTTATTACAAATTATTTGTGGCATTTATACCCGCTGCAGTAATTGGTTTTTTATTAGGCGATTATATTAATATGTTGCTCGAAAATATTATTGTTGTTGCCGTTTCGTTACTTTTAGGGGGTATTATTTTAATTTTTATTGATAAATGGTTAAATAATCCAACCGAAAAACAAGAAATAACATATAGCAAAGCGTTAAAAATCGGTATTTTTCAGTGCATTGCAATGATACCCGGTGTCTCTCGCTCTGCGGCAACAATAATTGGAGGAATGACTCAAAAGCTAAACAGAAAAACTGCTGCCGAATTTTCGTTTTTTCTTGCAGTTCCAACTATGTTTGCAGCATCAGCATATAAGCTATTAAAAAACTATCATACAATTACATCCGACAATGTGTTAATGTTAATAGTCGGAAACATAATAGCCTTTATCGTTGCACTTATTGCAATAAAATCATTTATAGCATTTTTAACCAAGTACGGATTTAAAGTTTTTGGCTGGTATAGAATTATTTTAGGTTCAGTTATTCTAATTTTGCTCGCATTAGGATATAATCTCGGTATTTTATAATGGATTTTATTGCAAACGAAAGTGGAATAATATTAATTGATAAACCATATCGCTGGACATCATTTGATGTTGTAAACAAACTACGAAATATAATTAAACATCAAACAGGAAAAAGATTCAAAGTAGGACATGCAGGCACATTAGACCCACTTGCAACAGGGTTGCTTATAGTTTGTTATGGAAAAGAAACGAAATCTATTTCGCAATTTATGGATTACGATAAAGAGTATGTTGCTACATTCAAATTTGGCGCTACAACTCCTTGTTACGATTTAGAAAAACCAATAAATCAAACTTTTCCATTCGAACATATAACAATAGAAATGGTTAAAAATGTTTTGTTAAGATATACAGGCGAGCAAGAGCAGGTTCCACCAATATTTTCGGCAAAATGGATTGATGGCAAAAGAGCATATAAATTTGCAAGAGAAAGAGAAGAAATAGAAATAAAACCAGTACCAATAAATATTTACAAATTAGAACTTTTAGAATTTAAACTTCCCGAAATAGTTGTTAATATTGTGTGCAGTAAAGGAACTTACGTTAGGGCTTTAGCCCGCGATTTTGGAAACGACTTGCAAAGTGGGGCACATCTAACTGCTTTAAGAAGAACGAGAGTTGGAAAATACAATATTAGCGATTCAATTGTTTTTGAGGAATTTATAAGTTTAATGAATAAAAGTTAATTTTTATCATATTAATAAATTAATTTTGCAACCCTTTTATAAAAATAAGAGTCATATTAAAATAATAATTAATTTTATTCGTAGTGCCACAATGTTTTAAACAAATTTTAAATAATTATATATGAAGCTTTCACAGTTTAAATACAAATTACCAGAAGAGTTAGTTGCCTTACATCCAACTGAAAACAGAGACGAATCGAGGCTGCTCATAGTTAATCGTGCAAAAAATAAATTTGAACATAAAACATTTAAAAATGTTCTCAATTATTTTGGAGAACATGATGTTCTAATAATGAACAACACAAAAGTTTTTCCTGCACGTTTGTATGGTAATAAAGAAAAAACAGGAGCAAAAATAGAAGTTTTTTTGCTTCGGGAGCTTAATCAAGAACAACGTTTGTGGGATGTTATGGTTGACCCTGCCAGAAAAATTCGTATTGGTAATAAATTATATTTTGGTGAAAACGACCAACTTGTTGCCGAAGTAATTGATAATACCACATCACGAGGTAGAACGCTTCGTTTTTTATTTGACGGCGAATACGACGATTTTAAAAAGACACTATACTCGCTTGGTGAAACTCCATTGCCACGATTTATTAAACGCGAAGTTGAACCCGAAGATATTCAACGTTACCAAACAGTTTATGCAAAACTCGAAGGAGCAGTTGCTGCACCTACTGCAGGTTTACATTTTAGTAAAAACTTGATGAAACGTCTTGAAATAAAAGGCGTAAATTTTGCCTTTATAACATTGCACGTTGGTTTAGGAAATTTTAGACAAGTTGATGTAGAAGATTTAACAAAGCACAAAATGGATTCCGAAGAAATTCATATTTCGCAGGAAGTGGCAGATATTGTTAATAAAGCAAAGGAAGAAAAACATAAAGTTTGTGCAGTAGGTACTACCGTTATGCGAACACTCGAAAGCTCTGTTTCGTCAAATGGAATGCTAAAACCTATTGACGACTGGACAAACAAATTTCTTTTTCCACCTTATGAATTTAACATTGCAAATAGGATGATTAGCAATTTTCATTTACCACAATCAACTACAATGATGACAGTTGCTGCGTTTACAGGGTTCGATTTGTTAATGGAGGCATATAAAGTTGCAATAAAAGAAAAATACAGATTTGGAACTTATGGAGACGCCATGATGATTATTTAGTGTTTGCAAGAAAACATCAATTTACTCACATCTATTTTTATAGTTCGACAGGGCTCACTACAAGTTTTTTAAGGTGTTCGTGAGATCGCTTCGCTAAGTCCTGCGTTATGCTCGTCTAAAAAATTAGCCATCGCATGCCCCCGTAAAAACGGGACAGGCTTTGAATTTAAAGTTTTCTTATCAAACACAGAGTTTTCTTGCAGACACTAATTAGTCGAACCTTAAAAACCCTTTTTTGAAATTACAATCTTTTTGTATTTCAATCTTGATATTTTTTTGTTTTTCTTTTTTCACCAACAAAAAAGAAACAAAAAACTCTCCACGAAGTCCAACTCCAATGAGAAAGACAAGGGGGCATGCCCCCTTGTCATCTTGTTCA
>JAVHRE010000324.1:0-2583 GCA_036171495.1 Bacteroidales bacterium | reverse complement strand
TTTTTATAATTATTATGAAAATTTGGTTTTTTGAAGAAGTTATGCAACAGTTACCTTTGTTGTGCGTTCGTGCTTTTAAATCCCCAATTAATTCATTTGTAAATATTTCAGCTCCTTTTTTGTTTAGATGTTGTGAATTATAAAAAAACTGCTTTTGCATACTTAATTTGCTGTGTGAATAATCAATAAATTGTAAATTATATTTGTTGGCGAAATATTGATATTTTGATATTATTTCTTTTCTATTACTCACATAATTCTGTCCTTCAACATATTCTGGCGAATATACAAGTGTTAACTTAATTCCATTGCTATTACATTCATTAATGAATTGTTCAAATAGCATGACTGTTGCAGAATCAATTTTAATCTCATAATAATCAACTTTAGATTTAGCTTTATCTAAATCATTATTCCAATCTCTTTCCATCCCCATATATCCTTTAATTCTTTCAAAATTAGTTTTATAACCAATAAAACTCTTAAATGCAGCTATTAATGAACCGCTTTGATGGACATATCTAATTAGAGGTAAAGAATAGTCATAAGTTGTAAAACCAACGTACGATGAAGTATATTTCTTAATATCATTATTATATAACATAAAAGGTAAGAATTGCTGGTAATTATACAAGTCAATTCTCTTTTGTAATGTAAATATATCAAGTGACATTATTATCTGTTTGGGCTTTTTATTAAATTTCAATAATTCCTTATGTCTAAGATATTGCAACCAAAAATTATGACCATCAATGCCAAGATTATAAGAACTTATATGCATACTATCTTGAATTATTTTTGGGCTAACATGAACCCATGCTCTTGATGAACCATAAATAACTAAATCTGAATTAATATTGCCTGAATAGATATCTTTCCAAACTTTAATTTCGCCACCAGCATATCCCCCAGATTCTGATAAATAATGTGAAATAAGATAGTCAACTGGATATATTAATAATACAGCTGGCAGAATAAATATTAATATGTTGAGTTGGAATTTTCTCATAATTACATCTTAAAACTGAAAGTAAATAAATTGTTGCTCTTTTCCGCCAAACCAAAAAATTGCAATGATTATTGCATAGTACATTGCATATCTCAACGGACGTTTCCATTTAATGCCTAATTGCGAAATCGCATACTGTCCTTCTCTTCCTTTCCACTCCACTAAGACAAAAATTACAACAAAAATTATTGTTATTAAGGCTTTTCCCATGCCAGCAAATTTGGGTAATGAGAAAAGAGAAGGCGATAAAATTTCAGAAATGTAGTTTATTGCATGTCCTATATTATTTGCCCTAAAAAATATCCATGCAAAAACAGTCAAACCAAACGTTAGTAACATAAACGAAAGTTCTTTTATGCTAGGAAAAACCTTTCCTTGAGCCACTGTTTCAAGATTATTTCGGTTGTTGTTGGTTAATAAAAGTGGTAAGAAGTAAATCGCATTCAAAGCTCCCCAAACAATAAATGTCCAATTTGCACCGTGCCAAAAACCGCTTACTATAAATATGGCAAAAGTATTTCTAACTTTCATCCAAGTGCCACCACGACTACCGCCCAATGGAATATAAAGATAATCCCTAAACCAAGTTGATAACGAAATATGCCAACGTCTCCAAAATTCTGCAATGTCTCTTGAAAAGTATGGAAAGTTAAAGTTTCTCATTAGGTCAAAACCGAAAAGACGGGAAGTCCCTATTGCAATATCTGAATAACCGGAAAAGTCACAATAAATTTGAAAAGTAAAGAATAAAGCACCCAAAACAAGTGTACTGCCAGAATAGTCTGCTGAATTGTTGAAAATTAAGTTTGCATATTCGGCACAATTGTCGGCAATTACTATTTTTTTGAAGAAACCCCAAAGGATTTGCCTCATTCCGTCAACTGCTTTTGAATAATCGAAAGTCCGTTTTTTATAAAATTGTGGGAGTAAATGTGTTGCTCTTTCGATAGGTCCAGCAACCAATTGAGGAAAAAAACTGACAAATGCAGAAAAATCAATAAAGTCTTTGGTTGGTTCAAGCTTTCGTTTATAAACATCAATTGAATAGCTCAGTGTTTGGAATGTATAAAAGCTTATTCCTACAGGCAAAATAATGTTCAGCGAATTTGCTTTTATTTCAGTCCCAAAGAATGAAAAAGCTGTTATGAAGTTGTCTAAGAAAAAGTTGTAATATTTGAAGAAACCCAAAAATACAAGGTTTACTAAAATACTTGTCCAAAGTAAAAATTTCCTTTTTCCCTGATTTTCTTCTATTCTTAGTTTTCGACCAACAGCATAGTCAACAATGGTACTGAATAAAATCAGCGATAAAAACCTCCAGTCCCACCAACCGTAAAATAAATAACTTGCTGCAACTATTAGAACGTTTTGCAGTTTCAAGCTTTTGTTTGTTACAAACCAATAAAGTATAAATACTATCGGCAAGAAAATTGCAAAGTCAATTGAGTTAAAAAGCATAAATTCTGTCTGTTTTTTTAATGTTTGTTATTAGCACTGTCGTTTCTCTTAGCATGACGCACAACTTGTTTATACCCTCAACAAAACACCAAAAAACTGAGTATATCTCGCCATTT
>JAVHRE010000323.1:0-2588 GCA_036171495.1 Bacteroidales bacterium | reverse complement strand
TTCGGTACTTCGCAAGCTTTGAACTTGATGTTTTCTTTAACAAACACTGAGTTTTTTTTCTAACACTATTTATGAAAAATTTTCTAAATACTCCGAAAGTTTTTTCAAAAAAGCACCTGCTAATGCACCGTCTATTACTCTATGGTCGAATGTTAGCGAAACAATAATAATACTTCTGATTGCAATTGCATCACCATTGGGAGTTTCAATAACAGCAGGTTTTTTACGTATTTCGCCTAAAGCTAAAATAGCTGATTCAGGCTGATTTATTATTGGCGTTCCGGCTAATGTACCAAACGAACCCAAATTTGTAATTGTAAATGTTCCGCCTTTAATTTCGTCGGGTAAAAGCTTATTTTGTCTTGCTCTGTTTGCCAAATCATTTAGCGATTTTGTTAGTCCGATTAAATTCATCTGGTCGGCATTTTTAATAACCGGTACTATTAAATTCCACGATGGCAATGCTGTTGCAATTCCAATGTTTATATTTTTTTTAACTAAAATATTATTCCCTTCAACCGATACATTTACAAGCGGATAATCCCTGATAGCATTTGCTGTTGCTTCAATAAATATTGGCATATAAGTTAGCTTTTCGCCATATTTTTTTAAAAATTCATCTTTATGTTTATTTCGCCATTCAACAATTTTAGTAACATCAACTTCAATAAAAGAAGTAACATGAGGCGATGTGTGAACAGAATTGAGCATGTGCCCGGCAATAATTTTTCGCATTCTGTCCATCTCAATTATTTCAACTTCGTTTACAGCAATATTTTCTACCTGTTTTGCCTGTTGTTGAATAACTGGCTTTACTTCATTAATTATATTTATGTTTTTTTGTTCGGTTTTTTTGTTTATATAATTTTCAATATCAATTTTTGTAATTCTTCCGCCAAGCCCTGTACCATTAATATTAATTATTTCATCGCCGGGTATTAAATATTCTTTTATCATTTGGCGAACCAACGGGCTTAAAAATATTTTGGACTCACCTTTTTTTATCTCATCATTCACAGATGTTTGCTCATTGTTATTAACAGGAATTGCAACTGTTGAAAATTTTTGAATTTCAGGTTTTTCAGTAACTTCTTCATTGCTTTCAGTGTCATTTGTTTTTAAAATTAAAATATTTGCACCAATTGGAACAACATCACCTTCGTTAAATAATAATTTTTCTACTATGCCCTTTTTGGGTGATGGTATTTCTGAATCAACTTTATCAGTAGCAACTTCAACCAATGGAGTATCTTCATTTACCGTATCGCCTGTTTTTACTAACCATTTAGTTATTGTTGCATCTGTAACTCCCTCGCCCATTGATGGTAACACAACTTTAAATTCGCTCATTCCTGTTTTTATTTAGTCTAAATAATATGCTAAATTAATGTAAATTTTTCACCTGTCAAAAAAAATATTTCAAATTCTTAATCAATATTCATACTTTTGAAAAAAAGTTTGAAGTTTCGGGTTTTTTGCCTCCCGCCTAAGCGGATAAAACTAACCAATCAAATGTTGGAGATAACTCCAACATTGGCGAGAAAAAATAAAGTCCTATCCTGTTTGTCCTGAGCTTGTCGAAGGATGGAGAGGATTTAGGTGAGGTTAAAACTCCAAACCTTAAACCAATGAATAAAAACGTAATATAAAATATAAACAAATGAAACATTCATGCTCAAAAATTTGTACACACAGCTTGTTCCGCTCAAGCGGAAACTTGTTCCGATTGAGCGGAAAGGGAATGATTATATTTGCATCCAACATTAATAGATTTGACAACTTTTTAAAAGTTGTCAAATCTTTAAATATAAACAAATGAAAAACCTTATTTACATATTATTATTATCTGTTCTTGTTTATTCATGTGTACCTGCTTATACACCAAACGCAGTTAATACTCCGCTTTTTTCTTCACAAAATGAAGTGCAATTTGGTATTTCTACCGGCTCAAGTGGTTTTGATGCACAAACAGGATATGCTCCAACAGATCACATTGGAATTGTTGCCAACGGAAGTTTTGCAAACCGCTCTGATTCTACTAATTATCATAAACATAATTTTGTGGAATTTGGTGGCGGTTATTATACCACAATGGGCAAACACGGACGTTTTGAAATATTGGGTGGTTATGGTTTAGGTAATGTTGACGCACACTTTAAAAGTGGAATTTTTGATTCAAGGGTTAAAACTACTTATAATCGAATTTTTATTCAGCCATCTATTGGAACTATTTCTGATGTGTTTGAAATTGCATTTACTTCTCGCTTGGTTTTTGTTCGTGTTAAAAGTCCATTAGATACTTTAAACAATTATCCCACCGACCCTTTTATAGAACCTACAATAACATTAAAATTGGGTTGGAGATACATTAAAATTGTTACACAACTTGGGTTTTCGTTCCCTCTTAAACCATACACTTATTACACTAATGAACCTGTTATATTTTCGATAGGATTAATAGGCAAAATACCGGGAAAAAAGAAAGATTCAAACGCTAATGTAATAAACAATTAGTGAAGAATCGCAAACTTTATATTTAGTCGAACCTTAAAAACCCTTTTTTGAAATTATTGTTATTGTGAATTTTA
>JAVHRE010000322.1:0-2593 GCA_036171495.1 Bacteroidales bacterium | reverse complement strand
GACTATCAAGCGTTTCGAGCAAGATATTGTTTTCTTAGCTTGACGCCAATGCGCATTCGCGGGAATGACGACAAAAAAACGAACCCTTGATTCGCATTAATCATTAAACATTAAACATTAAACATTTGGTATAATATTTTGAATAGATTATTTTTGTGCATTATTTGCAGTTTGTAATTTATTATTTTATAAATGAAATCGAACCTCGACCTGAATGGTAAATCCATACTAATAACCGGTGGAACCGGCTCTTTTGGAAAAAAATTTGTTGAAACAATTTTAAATCGTTATCCACAGATTAAACGCTTGGTTATATACTCTCGTGATGAGTTAAAGCAATTCGAAATGGCTCAGCAATTTTCCAGAGAAAAATATAATGGCATTCGTTATTTTATTGGTGATATTCGCGATTTTGATAGATTTCGCAGAGCTTGCGAAGGAATAGAAATTATTGTGCATGCTGCAGCATTAAAACAGGTTCCAACTGCCGAATACAATCCTATGGAATTTATTAAAACAAATATTATTGGAGCCGAAAACGTAATTAATGCATCGTTAGATTGCGGTGTAAAAAAAGTTGTAGCATTATCAACCGATAAAGCAGCATCGCCAATAAATTTATATGGTGCAACTAAACTTTGTTCCGATAAACTTTTTATATCTGCTAACAATATTAAAGGGAAACGTGATATTAGTTTTTCGGTAGTCAGGTATGGAAACGTAATGGGAAGCCGCGGTTCGGTTATTCCGTTTTTTATGAGTAAACGAAAAGATGGCGTTTTGCCTATTACCCATCCCGAAATGACTCGTTTTAATATTACACTTGAAGAAGCTATTGAATTAGTTTTGATTGCATTAGAGCGTTCAATAGGAGGCGAAATATTTGTTCCAAAAATTCCTTCATACAAAATTACCGATGTTGCTACTGCTATTGGACCAAACTGTAAACAAGAAATTATTGGAGTTCGTCCTGGTGAAAAAATTCACGAAGAAATGATTACCGAACACGATAGTTATAACACTATTGATGCTAAAGATTTTTTTATTATTTTGTCCACACTTTCCAACGAAATATTTCAAAAATATTTGAATCACTTTTCGGCAGTTCGTGTTCCTGTTGGATTTAAATATAATAGTGGAACAAATTCTCAATGGATTTCTGTTGAAGAAATAAGAACATTAATAAAAGAGTTTGTATATAAAGATTTTACAATATGATTAAAAATATTCCTTATGGCAGGCAAACAATCACAAACAAAGATATTGAAGCTGTAATTGAAGTATTAAAATCAGATTTTTTAACACAAGGACCTAAAATTACTGAATTTGAAAATGCTTTTGCCCAATATATTGGTTGTAAATTTGCCGTAGCTGTTTCTAACGGAACGGCAGCTCTGCATCTTGCAGCTCTTGCTTTAGATGTAAAAAAAGGAACAAAAGTAATTACAACTCCCATAACTTTTGCAGCAAGTGCAAATTGTGTTTTATATTGTGGTGGCGAAATTGTTTTTGCTGATATAAACCCAGCAACCTATACGCTTGATATTAATAGCGTAAAAAAAATACTCGGAGCGCACCCAAAAGGAACTTTTTCGGGAATAATTCCTGTTGATTTAGCTGGTTATCCTGTAAATGTTGAAGAATTTCGAAAGCTTGCCGATGAATATGAATTATGGATTTTAGAAGATGCTTGTCATGCCCCCGGAGGCTATTTTATTGATTCAAAAAACAAAGAGCAAAATTGTGGAAACGGAAATTATTGCGATGCTGCAATTTTTTCGTTTCATCCTGTAAAACATATTGCAACAGGCGAAGGAGGCATGATAACAACGAACAGGAAAGACATCTTTGAAAAACTGCAGTTACTTCGCACACATGGAATAACAAAGAACAATGAGTTGTTGCACGAAAATCATGGCGGATGGTATTACGAAATGCAGGAATTAGGTTTTAACTATCGTCTGACAGATATACAAGCAGCATTAGGAATTAGCCAGTTACAACGTGCCGGTGAGGGTATAATAAGAAGGCAGCAAATCGCAGAACGTTACCGTAAAGCATTTTGTAACAAAGAACAAATAACCCTTCCCGAAATTATTAGTCCGGATAAAACTTTTCATGCTTACCATTTGTTTATTATTCAAGTTACCGATAGAAAAGGACTATATTACCATCTTCGTAAAAATAATATTTTTGCACAAGTACATTATATTCCAATTCATTTAATGCCATATTATAAAAATTTTGGATGGAAAAAAGGCGATTTTCCTAATGCTGAAAGCTATTACGAACATTGCTTAAGCTTACCTATGTATCCATCACTAACTAACGAAGAACAGAATTTTGTTATAGAAAAAGTTATGGAGTTTTTTAATTAATGACTGATGTTACGCATGCTTTCAATATTTATTTTATGAACATCATTAGCCACGACATTTATGTCGTGTTTAAAATGCAATCTAAAGAAAACGGGCTTTAGCCCAAACCAAAAATTAATGTTTAACAATTTTGGGCTAAAGCCCATTTTCTTGTTCTTTATTTTTCAACGCCATAAATGGCGTTGCTAATTATTTTGCGTAACATCAGTTAATGA
>JAVHRE010000321.1:0-2598 GCA_036171495.1 Bacteroidales bacterium | reverse complement strand
TAACACACGTTTGGCAAAAACTGGGCGGGTGGTGCATTTTGACAATGACAACAAAGTACAAAAGCGGTAACGGTTTGACGCCCTCTGCGGCTAATCGCCCAGCTTTTCCAAGCGCCAAACGTTATACCAATTCTTAGGTCAAATTAGTCTAAAGGACAATTTGAACTTAGAATAGCCTGCCCCGCTTTTGCGGAATACTATTACAGATACCGTATCGGTATTATTTGTGAAAAACATATTTTTATAAACATCAATCTTGGCAAAAACATTTTTTAATTTAACTTTGCCAATCAAAAAAAATAATATTATGAATAAAACAGCTTTAATTATTACTATTGCTTTAGGTTTATTTGCAACGCAAAATGCAATTTCTTGCACTAACCTGTTAATAACAAAAGGAGCAACAACCGATGGTTCAACAATGATTTCGTACAATGCCGATAGCCATGTTTTATATGGCGAATTATATTACAGACCCGCTGCCGATTATCCCGAAGGCTCATGGTTTGATATTTACGAATGGGATACCGGTAAATATCTCGGTAAAATCAAACAAGTCAAACATACATTTTCTGTAGTTGGAAACATGAACGAGAATCAGGTATCTATTGGAGAAACAACCTATGGAGGTCGCGAAGAACTTGTAGATACTACCGCCGTAGTTGATTACGGTTCACTTATGTATATCACACTTCAACGTGCCAAAACTGCACGTGAAGCAATTAAAATATTTTCCGAGCTGACTAATGAATACGGATATTACAGCGAAGGAGAATCATTCTCAATTTCTGATGCAAACGAAGTTTGGATTCTCGAAATGATTGGTAAAGGTTCACCTAAAAAAGATGCTAAAGGTAAAATAGATTATAGCAAAGGTGCTGTTTGGGTTGCAATTCAGATTCCTGATGGTTCTATTTCGGGACACGCAAATCATGCACGTATAACAACATTCCCATTTCAAAAAACAAATAACTTTAACGACCCCAAACAAACAGTATTTCATTCGTCCGATGTAATTTCATTTGCACGTAAAATGGGATATTTTAAAGGTGAAGACAAAGATTTTAGTTTTTCCGACACCTATAATCCACTCGATTTTGAAGGTACCCGTTTTTGTGAAGCTCGCGTGTGGGCTGCCTTTAACCGCGTAAACAAAGATATGGGACAATATGAAAATTATGCCATGGGATATGATAATGCTCACAGAATGCCCTTATATATTAAACCTGATAAAAAATTAAGCGTTCACGATGTTATAGAACTCATGAGAGATTATTACCAGGGAACCAAAATGGATATGACCAAAGATATAGGCTCTGGTTCTTATCAATGTATCGTTCGTTGGAGACCTTTAACATGGAAAGTAGATAGCATTGAATACTTTAACGAACGTGCTGCAAGTACCCAACAAACGGGATTTGCTTTTGTTGCCCAAAGTCGCTCATGGTTGCCCAATCCTATTGGTGGAATATTTTGGTTTGGAGTTGACGATACTTACTCAAACGTTTACTCACCAATGTATTGCGGCATAACAAAAGTTCCCGAAACTTATGCTGTGGGTAATGGCTCTATGATGGAGTTTAGCGATAACAGTGCATTTTGGGTATTCAATCAGGTTTCAAATTTTGCTTATACACGCTATAGCGATATTATTAAAGATATTAAACCGGTTCAGCGTGAACTCGAAGCAAAATTCATCGAAACCATTCCAGATATTGATAAAGAAGCATCCGAACTTTATAAAAAAGACCATGCAAAAGCATTAGAATACATTACAAATTATAGTGTAAACACAGGTAACGAAACTGTTAAAAGATGGAAAAAACTTTATGGTTTTCTTTTTACAAAATATATGGACGGAAACATTAAAACCGTTATTCCCGGAAAGCGTAATCCTAAAGTTTCGCAACTTGGTTATAGCAACGAATTTTATCGTGAAATCGTGAAACAAACCGGCGATAAATTTAAAGTTCCGGCAGAACCAAAACATTAATAAAAAAGAATTAAACTGATATTAACCAACTTAAGGGGACTTCTAATCCCCTTAAGGAAATAAAAAGAATAGTTATTTTTAAATTTGCTTTTTAAGTTTAACTTTGTTGAATATTGTAAATTTAAACTCATATAACTATGAAAATTTTATATATTCTTTGCACATTACTTTTTTTCTATTCTGTTTCATCCGCTCAGGATACACTTTTTATGAAAAAAGGAAATGCTATTCCTTGTAAAATAACTGAAATCCGAACAGATGAAATTACATATAAGGATTTTGACAATCTTGACGGTCCAAATATTATTGTTCATAAAGCAGATGTAAAAAAAATTCATTACCAAAACGGAAAATCTGTTATTCTCGGGTCTGATGAAACGGAAGTAAAAAAAGAAGATAAAATTATTAACAAAAATCAGTGTGTTAAGTTTATATTTTTAAGTCCTCTCTTCCAAAATTTAGGATTTGTTTATGAAAGAAAATTGAAAATGGGCGAAAACCTTGAGATAAGAGCAGGATATATAGGTATTGGCAATCAATTATCGAAATTATTAGAAAATTATAATCTACATGGAGCTTATTTTTGTGGTGGAATTAAGTTTATA
>JAVHRE010000320.1:0-2601 GCA_036171495.1 Bacteroidales bacterium | reverse complement strand
CGACGAACTCTAAATCCTTTTAAAGTTTTATAACGACAAAAAATATCTTTAATAGTACGTGCCATTACGTGATGGATTCCGGGCGTTCCATTAGCTGAAGGTGGTCCTTCGTAAAACACATAATCATTAGCATCTGAACGAGAATCAACGGATTTTTCGAATGCGAAAATTTCTTGCCAATACTTTAGTATTTCGATATTTATTTGCGAAAGATTAAACTGCTTGTATTCGTTAAATTTGACTGCCATAACAATGTACCTGTTTCCTTTAAAAATTTTGCAAAGATATAAAATTTAGTTAGTTTTTAATTTATTTGATAAATACAAGTTTAAATAATTGATTCGTAAGGACACCAACTGATTATTTAAAAACAATTTTAGGTGTTTTGATAAATTAATTTACTTTTGTATTATTATAGTTTTACGTGTTAATTACTTTGAAAAAATCAAAATTTTATATAATTTTTAAATATTTTTGTTTATCCTTATTTGTATTGTGTTTTCTTTTTAACTCATGTCAAAATACAGAAAGCACATCGGCAGATAAAAATTCTTTAAAAAACGATACAAATACTGTAATTGAACTTTTTAAACTCGAAAATCAAAATTCACTTACAAATCCGAGATTGGCAATAAATTATGGAAATCAAGCGATTTTATTATCAAAATCGCTTGATTACAAAAACGGCTACATTAAAGGAGTGCTTTATTTAGGTCAGGTTTATCTTAAAAACAACAACTATGTCGTAGCAAAACGTTACTTTTATTCTGCTTTAAAATATTCCGAAAATAACGAACTAAATGATTTTGTCCCTGTTTGTCTCGGTAGTCTTGGAATAGTTAGTGAGCGCTTATCAAAGTATAACGAAAGCATTGATTATTATGAAAAATGCAAAATTGAATACGCCAAACTAAATGATTCTATTGGAATTATTAAAAGCGACATCAACATTGGCAATGTATATAAAGCAATTGGCAACTCAGCTAAGACAGTAAGTGTTCTGCTCGAAGGAATTAAAATGTCCGAATCTCTTAAAGATGATAATACTAAAAGCTTCTGTTTAAATAATCTGAGTATTTTATATCAGGAAATGGGCAAAAACGAAGAAGCCCTTAAATACTTTTTTGAAGTTGCAGATATTGCAAAAAAATTGAGCGACAGTATTAATTTGGCAAATGCTTACAATAATATTGGACTTACTTATCAGGCTTTAAAAAACAGGGAATCTGCTTTTCAGTATTATATGCGAGCATTAAAAATAAGGCAGCAAATGAACGACAAAAATGGTGTTGCAATTGCCTTAAACAACATAGGTTCAATCAAGTATGATGCACGGGATTATCAATCGGCACTTAATTATTTCACAAAAGCTTATCAGGTCTCTGACGAAATTCAAGAACTTCAGTCATCATGCAAATATTTAAAAAATATTAGCGATGCCTATATATGTTTAGGAAAATTTAATGAAGCTATCAGGTATTTAAATAAAAGTCTTTTGATAGCCAATAAAATTGGCGTAAGCAATGAAAAACTTACTACATTAAATGCACTTTCAGAAGCATATTCGAAAATTAATGATTACAAGCAAGCTTATCAATATTTTAAAGAATACAGCCAATTTAACGATTCTCTTAATATACTTCAAAACAACCGCTCAATCGAAGAAATGAAAGGACGCTATGAATCAGAAAAAAAGGAACATAGGATAAACATGCTTGAAGGAGAAAAGAAATCTGCAACAATTACAAATTTTTTTCTTTTTAGCTTGGCAATAATGTTGATTATAACTGGTGTTATTACCTTTTTGTGGCAACAAAATAAAGCTATTAAAAACAAGATAGTTGCCGAATATCGCCAATCTCTTATTGAAGAAAAATATACTGTTTCAAACCTTAAACAAAAAAATCTTAAACAAGAATTGGAATATAAAGAAAAAGAATTAGTTAATATGGCTTTATATATTGTACAAAAAATTGAGTTTATTGAGACTCTAAACAATGAATTAAAAGCAATGCAAAAAGAAACGGCAATATCCAAAAGCGATATAGTAAAAAAACTCACGCAATTAATATCAACAAATGTAAAAATAGACAAAGAGAGAATTGATTTTCAATTGCTTGTTGAAAATGTAAATCAATCATTTTTTATAAAACTTAAAGAAAAGTTTCCAAATATCACAGAAAACGAGAAAAAACTTTCCGCCTTGTTGCGAATTAACCTTACATCAAAAGACATTGCATCTATTTACAATATTTCTCCTTCCAGTGTAGATATGAATCGTTACAGGCTTAGAAAAAAGCTCAACCTTATTACTGACGAAAACCTTGTTGAATTTTTAAATAATGTATAAAGGGGGCTTCTAAAAACTAATGTAACGTCATTCCGTCCTAAATCAATCCTAAATCAAGTTCAGAATAGGACAGGATTGTTTCGAAATCTCTGTTTTAAAAGAAGATGCTGAAACACACTTCGGCTTTGCTCAGTGTAAAAGTTCAGCATGACGTTAAGTTCAGCATAACGGGCTGAAATAAATTCAAGATGATGAGTAATACCGATGCTGTATCTGTAATAGTCCAATATGCCGATAAATCGGCAGTAAAC